>NZ_WSPP01000173.1:0-3436 GCF_009767705.1 Myroides sp. LoEW2-1
ATTTTTTATATTTTCGATTAGCGCGTTAATTCAAATCTTTCGACTTGCCTTACTCTCTTTTTGTATGCTGTTGTCCAATATGTCTTAGAACGTATTCTTCTTATTATTCTCACTTGTGTTTCAAAGCGAGTGCAAAAGTAAAACTATTTTTTAATCTCGCAAAACTTTTTTCGAAAAATTTCTTTTCCTTTTTTCTTGCGAGCCACAGTGTTTACTGAAGCGGACCGCAAAGATAATACCTTATCTTTTACTTATCCAAACTTTATTTTGTTAAAGTTTTCAAAGCTTTTCAAAGTTATTAATTCTTCTTTGCTGCTTTCTTTATATTTAGGAGCGTCTGCCTCTAGAGTCGTTATTACTTCTCTAATGCGGATGCAAAAGTAGTATCTTTTACGCTACTTCCAAACTTTATAACGCCTTTTTTTAAAGGTTTTTTTCGGAGTAACGATAACTACCTATTATGATACACGTTACAAGTGAAACTTTTTTTAGTATTTCTGATATCACAACCCTTCCCTACCTTACTTATACTTAAAGTATGTCCTATATACAAAAAGAAAAAAGATTGTAGCTTCTAAGCTAATAAATCAACAGTATAAATCCCCTCTAAAAAATTAGTTCTATTCTATATAGAAACGAAATCACCGAAATAGATAATAAAATTGACGAGATTTTAAAAGCAGAATAAGATGTCTTGCAAGAGAGGTTGGCTTGCACTTCCTTGGGGATTAGTAGCACTTTTGTAGGGGTTTTCTTGCCCAGAGAGCACTTTTGTCGAAGAAAGGTGCAAGAAACCCCCAAGCAATGCCTTACCATATCCGCAGAAAGCAATAGGTAGATCACCAATAGAAATGCGAAAATAATAAGCTTCAGGATTGAATTGAATTCACATTAATTAGATATTTATCCAATTCAGTAACTCCTATTAATATATAATTTTAAAACATTCAAAAGACTATAACATATGATAACAACAAAAAAGAGGCTAACATAATTGTTAGCCTCTTTCTACATATAGATATGATATCGTTACTGTTTGATTATACGCATTTGCTTTTTCTTCCCTTTACTTTGAACTTCTACAAAATAAATAGAACTACTCAGCTTATCGACAGGAACAACAACTATCCCATCTTCAGTACTATTATAATTAAACTCACCTACTAATCTACTATTTAAATCAAAAATACGGACACTTACAGGTGCGTCAATATACTCTTCACCCATTTTAACATTAAATGATGTTGTAGCCGGATTTGGCCAGAGCACAAATTCTAAATCTTTAAACTCCTTAGATGGATCAACAGGGTCAACAGGATCAATGATTGGCTCCTCTACAACTAAATCGTCAAACTCTCCAACAGTTACAACAAGAGAGAAATTCTGTGCTCCTGTCATCAATTCATTGTTATGAGAAACTACTATTTCATACTTTCCTGGTTCAGCTATATCGATTTCGACTTTTTCAATATTATCAACATCATTAATACCTTTAATTGCAATAGGATTCTTCCAATCTTTGGTCAATTTCCAAGGAAAATATGACACCCCGTCCTTCTTAACAACAATATCCAAATCATTAACTAAATTGGATTTGACTTTCATTTTTTCCTCATCCATATTCTCAGAAGACACTTTTCCTGGTAAATCTGTCCAAGCAAGAGTTGCAATTAATTTACGCGGCTCTTTCACATCTATTGTCTTTCTAAACTCTTGATTTGTAATCAACTTTTCTTCTAAGATAAACGCGTAATCTTTCTTTAATTCAGCAGCTTCTAAAACTTGAACCCCTGCTAAGGCATTTATAAGTCCCCAACCAAAAAGGTGGTCTGGCCCAGGATTAATCCCTGCCTCATCAGCTGTATGAGCCATTAAAGCTCTAACGGTTGCTGATTTCATAGGCGAATGATCTTTTCCAACTTTTAAAGCCCATTGTTGCCATAACAACAATACACCAGAAACAGCAGGAGCAGCCATAGATGTACCACTCAAATTACCATATAAATTAGTTTTCAATTCATTAGTACTCTTTGTTGGATTCTGATAAATAGGAGAATAAACCTTATATCCTTTAGCAGCTATATCAGGTTTAATACGGAAATCATTTGTAGGGCCTTGACTACTAAAGTAAGTTAATCGTACATCTTGTGCTCCTATATAATTAGGAACATCATGAACAGCAGCTACAACTACAACATTTTTAGAAACCGAAGTACCAGTCAACATATCCACATTTACTTTATCCGTTTTAGATCTATAGCCATGTACAGCAAAAGTTAGATCACCGTCATTTCCAGCAGCTACAACAGGTAAGTAATTATCATAATTATAAGTAACCCAATCAAACTTCTCACTCTCTGCCTCATAAGACCCAAACTTATTAGCCAACGACGAATGAAGCAAATTACCATTATCATCAAAATAGTTCAATCCATAAGAGTGATTACTAACTAACACACCTTCTTGAGCCATCTTGGTCATTTTTATAAGATCTCCATTCCAGGAATAAGACCAAATTGTAGCTTTAGGAGCAATTCCTTCAGACATACCATTAGATAGCTTTCCACCACCTGCAATGGTACCTGCAACATGGGTTGCATGCATTTTTCTCTCTTCAAAGCGCTTGTCCCTAGGTCCAGAATAGTCATTTTCTCTTTCTACTATACGACTACCACCATATTCTTCAGATGCGAAATCTTCATGATTAGCAAGCGCTAATTCACCATCAACAACTCCAGCAATCATATCTAAACCATTCAAAGAAGGAATAATTCCTTCAGGAGAATTAATTAAATCAACACGAGCAGTAACTCTTGAACCAGCATTTAATAAACGTCTATAAAGTAACATACCATTAGAGTCTATATCAAACACCTCATAGTAGCTACCGTCCCTTGTGTAACCAAAGACAGGCATATTTTGAACTTTAGCCTCTTTAATAGACCTTAAACGCCTATTCTCAATCTTAACTTCTGTTTCTCTTAAGACTTTATCTGAAAGAATAGTATAATTAGAAGTTATTTTTGCTCTTGTCTGTAAATCTTGTGCATTAAGATTAAAACAAGATAGCGGTAGCAATAATAAAATGAACCGAGTATATTTTTTCATACCATTAACAATTAAACGCGATAAAAATAGTAATAAAAAAACAAGAAACAACACTAATCACACAAAATAAAAGCATTTATATTAAACAAACCTCATTTCGACACAAACTAAATGACTTTTTAATAACATTTTGTTAACTTTTTAAATTGACGTTTCTTAAAGATATTCTTATTTGGTGCAAAACTATTAAATTTATTTAAATCAATTACAAATAAAATGTATTAAAAAGGGGATTAAATAATTAATCCCCTTTTTAATACATTTTTATTTCTCCTTAAACGAAAGCGTCATATCTCTAACTACATCATTATATTTATCTTTCTTACTC
>NZ_WSPP01000174.1:0-2739 GCF_009767705.1 Myroides sp. LoEW2-1
ATTAGTAAGTATTAATTTTTTAAAAAATAAAATATGGCTACAACAATAAAATCTTCAATTAAAACCATCAATCCCACAACAGGAAAAGAAGAAAAAGTTTTTGAAGTAATGACTTCAGAACAAATAAATACAATATTAGACAAAGCAACTACAGCATTTAAAAGTTGGAAGAATGTCTCGATTGCTGATCGTGCAAAAATTGTACACAAAATAGCTGATACTATGCGTGAGCGCAAAGATGAACTAGCTAGATTAGCTACCGTTGAAATGGGTAAACTATTTACTGAGAGTAAAGCTGAAGTAGAGCTTTCTGCAGCAATCTTTGATTATTATGCAACAAATGCCGCAGAGTTATTGAAAGACGAAAAATTAGATACGCCATTTGGTGAAGCATTCATTAGTAAAGAGCCAATAGGATTGCTATTGAGTATCCAACCTTGGAACTTTCCTTATTACCAAATTGTGCGTTCAGCTGCACCTAACTTAATGGCTGGAAATACTATGGTTTTAAAACACGCCTCTAATGTTCCTCAATGTGCTAAGCTCATGGAAGAATTGTTTTTAGCGTGTGGTTTGCCAAAAGATGTTTACACAAACTTATTTGTACCAGGAAGTGAATTGGCAAATATTGTAGGGGATGATCGCATCAAGGGAGTAGCACTAACAGGAAGTGAGCCAGCTGGTGCAAGTGTGGCCTCTATTGCAGGTAAAAATATTAAGAAATCTACTCTTGAGCTTGGAGGTAGTGATGCTTTTGTGGTATTAGATGATGCAGATATTGATAAAGCTATTAAAGGGGCAGTAGAAGGGCGTTTGTGGAATGCAGGACAGGTGTGCGTGTCTCCTAAACGATTAATTGTCTTAAAACAAGTAGCAGACAAATTTACCCAAGGTGTTATTGAGAAAGTAAAACAAGTGAAAGTAGGGGATCCCATGGATGCTGCTACTCAATTAGCACCACTTAGTAGTGAAAAGGCGAGAGAAGATGTACTAAAACAAGTTGCTAAAGCAGTAGAACAAGGAGCAAAACTTGTTTGTGGTGGTAAAAAATTAGATCGTGATGGATGGTTTATGGAACCTACTATACTTACTGGAATTAAAAAAGGAATGAATGCTTATTCAGAGGAGATCTTTGGTCCGGTATTTATGATCTACGAGGTAGCTGATGAGGCTGAAGCTATTGCACTTGCCAACGATACACCTTATGGGTTAGGTGGTAGTGTGTTTAGTGAGAACAAAGAGCGCGCAGTTAAAGTAGCTCGTCAAATAGAAACAGGTATGGTTTATATTAATCACGTTACTGGTATTGCTCCAGAATTGCCATTTGGAGGTGCTAAGAAATCAGGTTATGGACGTGAACAAGCAAAATATGGTATACATGAGTTTGTAAATGAAAAACTAATTTGTGTAACAGATATTGACAAGGCATATTAACGAGGTAAGGAACGTGAATATGAATTGATTTTTTATTATTCTTTTTATGTAAAAGGTTTTCACTAATAGTGGAAACCTTTTTTTATGGACTCAATCTACAAAGAACAGTTGCCGATTTTTTTACAGAAAAAGCTCAAGAGTACAGCCATGAGGTAGAATATAATCTAAGCTTATTATTTTGTGTGTAATTACTTGCTTTTTAGAATATTATGGTATTTTATTTAATTGTGTAATGATTATAGACTTGGTAAATTTGACCAAGAAATAAAAGAAAAAAATTGTTGTGAAAAAGATTATCCTCTTTAGTGTATTTCTAACAACTTTAGCCGCAGCTGCTGGTTATTACTACGAGTCTACATTTGCCACTTGTACAGGTTCATCAAGTTGTAAGGCGTGTAAAAATTGCAAGTATTGTAAACATTGTGCTGTCAATGGCAATAGTTGTGGGGTGTGTAGATAGGAATATTCTCTAGAGGATTAAATCTTTTGCTTGGCTGAATTGATTTAAACTAAATGGTATATATTCCTAAGCGTAGGAGTATTTATCTGGTAGAAAACAAAAAGTGCGAAATTTGATACCTTTACACGAAATAAGTTCTGTTAGTTATTAGTATTGTCACTAACATTATTAATCAAATTTAATTTTCCCAATTAGTTATTAAAGTAGAAAGCCAACAGGTCTTGTATCTGTTGGCTTTTTTTATTGTATAAAAATTGAATAAGAATGTGATCTTTTTTAATCATGAATTTTGTTGGCTTTTAGTTCATTTGCACTAATGCGCTTTGGCAGCACAAAGAGGGTATCTGTCTAGTAAATAAATAAGAAACACAATAAAAGCAAAAGCAGTTAATTTGCGTATTAACTGCTTTTGAGTGTTAACCAGAAAGAACCAAATATGTGTTAATTTGTTTGAGAACTCTTAGAGTTCGAGTAAATTAAGTATAGTCCATAGACTAAACCTACAGGCAATAATGCAACTGTGAATAGTATAACTAAGTATTTATCATCAGTTGTAATGCGTTTACTCTTTAAAATAAAGAGAGTGTATAATATAATTAATGCTATGTATATAATAAAGTATCCTGCTAGGCTTTGAGTTAGTAGGTTTTCCATTGTTATAATTATTATTATTTTGTCACATTCTATATGTGTATTTATAGCATATACTATACCAAATATTTAGAATTAGTTTATTGTAAGTAAATTAGTGCAACGAAACAGATAATAAATGTCAAAATACTTGGCTGGTGAGGTTTTTAATGCTTTAGTAAGTATATGTAATTTGAGAATATAGCTTCTAAAGG
>NZ_WSPP01000019.1:0-20831 GCF_009767705.1 Myroides sp. LoEW2-1
AGAATATCGCTGACTTATATCCTCATAATTACAAGAAACTTATCCTGGATAATGTAGAAGAATAATTAGATCTCACTAGATGTACTTGCTCGGGTGCATACATTAAAACGTTCTATATATCCATTCTGCATTGGTTTACCAGGCTGGGTATATTTAATTTCTATAAAATTATTCTCACACCAATTTACAAAGGTTTTAGAGATAAATTCAGGGCCGTTATCACATCTAATGTACTTTGGAGTACCTATTTCTTGTTTTAAGTTTTCTAATGTTTCTATTACCGCCCTTGCAGGATAACTTAATCCAGCTTCAATAGCTATTGCTTCTCTATTACAGTCATCTAATACATTAAAAACTCGTACTTTTCTGCCATCTGTAAGTAAGTCACTCATAAAGTCCATACTCCAACACTCATTGAGTACTTGTGGTGTTTCTAAAGGCTGTTTAACTCTTGTTATTAAACGTTTCTTATGTTTTCTTCTTAGACTTAGTTTCATTAAGCGATAAACGCGTAGAACTCTTTTTCTGTTCCATATAAGTCCTTCTCTGCGTATCTTATGATAGTATTCATCAAAGCCGCGAGTAGGATATTGTTCTGCTAATTCGCTTAGTTTATCAATAACCTGTGTATCATCTTTTTTACTTTGATAATACCACATTGATCGGCATAATCCAACTAATAAACAAATACGAACAATGGATAACTTATATTGCTCTAACAGATACTTTGCTCTTTCTATTTTATCTGCTGAGCTTAGAACTTTTTTGACAGAATATCTTTGAGCATTTTATTGTCTAAACTAACATCTGCATACATCTGTTTAAGCTTGCGATTTTCTTCTTCAAGTTCTTTTAAACGTTTCAACTCTTGTTTTTCCATTCCACCATACTTCTTTCTCCAATAGTAGAATGTACTCTTATCAATACCTAATTCTCGAGAGATTTCACTTACTGACCTTCCCTGTTCATTTTCTTTGAGAGCTTTAATGATTTGGCTCTCACTAAAATTACTTGTTTTCATACTTGACAGTTTTGTTTAAAGTTAATAATTTCGAATTAACAACTGTCCGATTTTTAGGGAAGCCTACAATAGTAATTAGTAGTGGAGGACTCTCAGGCGGTATCTCCTCTAATATTGCAGGTGGAAACTTCTGGAAAGGGATGCGACAAGGTGTGATTGTGGCTGGATTGAATCATATGGCTAATCATGTGGTAGGTAATTCTATTCAAGAAATGCAAAATAAATATGGTTATAAAAACAATGGGGAGGTCTTTGGTAGTCAGGAAGAATTAGAAACTTACATAAATAAAAATATTGGAAATGTTAGAGATATTGAAAAGGCATTGAGTACTGATATCAAATTAGCAACTGGAGATAATTTGCCATCAGGATATAGTTTAGTAGATAATAAAATAATTGGGCCAAGTGGTAGAGCTGGAGGAATAACAGCTCCAAATGGGTTAAGGTCGTCAAAAATTTTTATAGCACCAAGTTTAAAAGGTGATTATTTTGAACATGTTGGGATGGCAAAGGTAGGAATCGTACACGAGATGATTCATGCGTTTCATCTTTATAAAGGATTGTCAAACTATAATAAATATACTGAATATGCGGCTTTAACATACACACGTGCTTACTTAAAAGCTTATGGTAGCCCGAAAGGTGCTTCTTTTTATTTTCAAAATATCCGGCTTGTACCGGGATCATTTAGTTGGAGATTTTTACCTAACATTATTAATACTGGATTAAAATGAGGAAAATAACTTTCATATTACCGTTGATTTTTATGTCTTGTGTCAGAAATGGTATTGACTCAATAGTTGTGCAATACAACAATTCTTCTGAAATTAACCTTTTTAAGGGTTTGTATATTGTGCAATTTATGGATAAAGAGGATTTCTGTTATAATTTCTCTATTAGTGAAAATGAAATAATTGAAGTAAAAAGAATATATGATAATCAAAATATTTCAAATTATGAAAAAGAACTTTTGATAGTTGATGATAAGCCACTTATTATGCCCACTTCTGATACTAAATATGTTGTTAGTTTATCAAATGGGAATAAACAAACATTTATTGTCCGAACAGACTACAGAAATAATCCGTTGGATACAGAAAAGTATAAAAATTTGAAAGTTTTCATTGAAAAGATAAATGATATAATTAAATCTAAAAAAGAAATTAAAGATGCTGAAAAATCAAATATTCTATATTTTTAAAGCACCAATAGAGTTTTTAGATTAGAAGTCAAAAAACATAATAACCTAGGTAATTGCTAGGTATGCCCCCGAGCAAGTGCATCTTGTGAGATATAATTATTCTTCTACGTTTAAATGATTTGTTCTCAAATATTTTAAATCAAGTGAATTAGGTTTATTATTTTACGAACTTAAAATTAAAGAGATAAGAGTGGTTTGCTATTTTTGTGGCAGTTGAAAATCTTATTGTTCACTCTACTTTTCAATCGAATATGCGTGTCTTGTTTACACTGTAAATAAAAGCTATGATTACTCCCTTGTGTATTAATTTAATCTTATAACTTTGGTAGTCTTATTCGAACCCCAAACAAACTAATAATGAAATCAGTAATTATTCAAGGAATTAAAGGCTCATTTCACCATGAAGCCGTAACGCGTTTTTTTAAACAAGAACAAGTAGAAATTGTCGATAGTCCTACCTTTAACTCACTTGTAAGACAGGTGGTTGATAAAAAGGTAGATTTGGGAATGATGGCAATTGAAAATTCTATTGCAGGTTCAATCTTGCCTAATTATTCTTTAATGACTAAGAATAAGCTTTATATAGGAGGTGAGATTGCCCTTCCTATAAAGCACAACCTTTTGGTCTTAAAAGGGCAGAAGTTAGAGGATATTACAGAAGTGAGAACCCATCCAATGGCACTTTTGCAATGTGAAAACTTTTTAGATAAGCATGAATCATGGCAGCGTTTAGCTATGGATGATACAGCTACTTGCGCCAGAAATATCCAAGAAAAGCAAATGTATGGTGTAGCTTCTATTGGCTCAAAACTTGCTGCTCAAATGTATGATTTAGAGATATTAGCCCAGGATATTCACGATGTATATGACAACTATACTCGTTTTTATTTGGTAGGTACCCAACCTATGCTTGTCAAAGATTTCAACAAAGCGACTCTGTTTTTTTATACCGATCACAAACAAGGTAGATTAAGTAAAGTATTAGAGATTTTGGCCAATCACGAACTTAATTTAACTAAAATACAGTCTGTGCCTTTGTCAGGTACTGTATTTCAATATTCGTTTCACGTAAATGTTGTATTGACAAACAACAATTATGATTTGTATTACAAAGCTTTAGAAAAACTCAAAGAGGTGACTCAGTATTTGAATGTCTTGGGAGAGTATATGGAAGATAAGCGTCCAACTTATAAAGACATGGATCAATAAAGATAGAAATACTTGTGTTGCAAGTGAGATTATAGTCTGTAATTGCCTTTGTGAGCGATAGAGTTAAATAATATTCAATAACCATAGTAAAAGCGGTAGTTCACTATCGCTTTTACTGTATATAAATAATCAGGTAACACAACAACTAATTCTATTGTTCTAAACTCGTGTATTGTGGTAGTCTTAACTTTTATAGCGTAAAGTAGGTTTAAATAAAGTGGTGAGGTTAAACAGACAATACCTATAAGTTCTTGCGTCAATTGCTCCACAATAATAGTATCGAATTATTTTGCCCATCCAAGAGAATCTATAGCGATAATAGAGCGCGGTTCTTTGGGTAGGGGAAGGCTATCTAAAACTTTGCCTTCAAATAATACTTCGTATTCCAAAAGACAATCACTCATATATTCCAATGCCTCCTCGGTATAATTTCTCGACATACTTACATAGTAAAGTGCATCTTCGAAGTTGTTTGCTTTCATTACCTTTTTAGTTTCAATTGCCCCATCTAAAGCGGCAGATAATGCATCTGTGCATCCACATTCTTTGGCAGCATTCATTGCTTTTAATAAAGAGTTTTTAGCCTTATTGGTGAAGTTTCTCAAATCTTTTGAATGATCTGTTCGGTAGGCTTTTTCAAAACTTAAGATCGCATCGTCTAAGTGCTGATAGGCCTTGTTACATGGTTTTTTGTTTTGGAAAGAAAACGTATTAATACTTGTAAATAATAAGACTATGGTGATGAATCTCAACGACATTGTAATAGGTTAAATAGTTTGTACTTTTCAAAGGTATTACTTTTTAACTTATAAATTATAGGGGGAATTAATGGTGTTTTAATTCAAGAGTTTATAAGTAGGGGAATAGTTTTATAATTTAGGAGTTTTAGTTTTCTGCTCTATCTGTGTTGTTTTAAAGTAAGTAGTTGATGTTTTTTGTTTTAGCCGTTTTATGGTGTTTAATCGCTCTTTGCTTGTAATTTATAGTTATATTTTTTTTAATTAGGGGATTGCTGTTAAGTTTGTTATAAAATTTAATGGTTATGATAAAGAGAATATTTATGTTGACTATGGCTTTATTCATGGTTGTATCGTGTTCTTCTGACGATAGTAATTCGTCAGGCAATGCTCAAGGAACAGAGCAGGGAATTTCTAAATCAAAGCAGATTAAAACCCCAGAGTGGTTACACGGTGATTGGGTTCACAAAAATAATGGTGAATATAACTATTCTGGTTTTAGAATTAAGCCTGATGATTTTTGTGTTTTTTTCATAGGAGGAGCTATGTGTTATAAACAAATGATTGAACAAACTATAAAGGTTGATGATTCCGTTTTTGAAGTTCAACAGGTTTATAAATCTGATTATTATAAACTTAGTATTTCTGCAATGGGAGTTGAAACTCTCTATGAATTTAAAAGAATCAGTGAGGATGAAGTAGAGTTTATATTTGGGGGACTAAGACCTGTAATGGTTAGAAAATAAACAAAAACGGGTGTGCAAATTGTTGCAACACCCGTTTTTTAATCACATCATGAAAAATTGTTATGCCTCAGGATTAAATGTCTCTTGAGTCATCCCACATTTAAGCATAGAAGCTCCAAATAGTGGGTTTTTAAGATCTTTTTCGTCACTTAACCACATACCGCCTTTTTGTTCATACATTGGGCAATATTGTTGGTAAACAACTCTATCGGAACCAACGGATTTAATTAGTGCTTTTAAGTTATGACTCAAAGTTTCAAAGTGCGCTCTTTTTACTTTAATGTCTCCAGCGACTAATTCTTTAGCGTCAGTTTCTATTTTAGCTAACAACTCTTTATCAGCGTCTTCTTTAAGCAAAGATTGTGTTACTTCAATCGCTGTTACAAGCTTTTCGCTTGCTTTTGTTGCGCTTTCTAAATTATCTTCTTGCAGGGCTTTTTTCATTTCGAAATAAGCATTTAAAATAGGACTTAGAGTTGCAGATTGTTTAATAGCAGTACCTTCATTCTCAGTAGTGTCCGCTACGTGATGGTGATTAGCATCAGTAGTTGTTTGCTCTGTTTTGTGATCATCTCCTGTATGATCTTCTTTTTTGTTCTTGTCGTTGCACGAAGCAAATGAGATTGCAAGTATAGCAACCGTAAAAATTACTTTTTTCATATTGTTATTCTTCTATTTGTTAATTTACTCAATTTATAATCGTTCATATTGGCAGCAGCTATGTAAATTTACATAATCTTTTTCTGTTGCTTTGTGAAATTCTGTATCGTGACCAATTTTTGCAATTGCTTGACTGACTGCTTGTTTAGTTGTCTTGCTTTTATCGTAATTTAGGTGCAGTTGTTTTGTATCGACAATCCAATCTACTGATATTACACCAGCAACGGTTTTGGCAGCTGTTTCGATGCGTTCTTTACACAAACCGCAATTACCAGCTACTTTGAACATGGCGTGATCTCCTTTTTGATCTTCACTGTGGTTGTCTGAATCCATAGCATGTCCGCTATGACCTGTCTGAGGTACTGTTTCTTCATTATTCATCATGCTCTTTTTTCCTTCCAATTGAGCAGAAGCATCAATGGTAAATACGCCATTTGTAACGATTTCTTCTTTGTCATTCAAACCAGACATAACCACGTAATTATCGCCAAGTGACGGACCTAATACAATCTCTCTCATCAAAAATGCTGGCGTGGAAGTTCCTTGTTGTTTAACGTATATAATTGAGCGCTTTCCTGTCCATAATACAGCAGATTTGGGAATGACCATTTCATTTTTGTACTCTTTCATCGGTGCTTTTATACGCGCATTAGCGTACATCTCTGGTTTGAGTAAATTGTCTGCATTGTTTGTCTCTACGCGTATTTTGGCTGTGCGCGTAGTAGCGTCAATAATGGGATTGATAAAAGCTATCTTGCCTGAATAGACTTTTCCTGGCAAGCTTTGCAATGTATATTCTAGATTATCTCCCACTTTCAGGAAAGGCAAGTCGTTTTCATATGCGTCGAATACCGCCCATATCTTAGAAAGGTTTGATACGCTATATAGTACAGAACCTTGTGAGATATAATCTCCTTCACTGACATTTTTGGTAACTACAATACCACTTGTATTGGCATATACGTTTACGTATGGTGAAACTTTACCTGTGTTGAGCACATTGTTAATTTGGCTTTCAGACATTTTCCATAAACGCAGTTTCTCTTTAGCTGCATCTACTAAAAGGGGTTGAAAGTCTTTTAATTTAACTGCTTCTAAAAGTTCTTGTTGAGCTGTTAGAAGCTCAGGTGAGTAGATTGTAGCAATCAATTGTCCTTGTCTTACAGACTCACCAGTAAAGTTTACATTTAGTTTTTCAATACGCCCGTTAACATGAGATGTTTGAGATTGTTGTAATCTTTCATCTACTTGAATCGTACCGTAAAGCTGTATGTCTTTAACAGGGTCTTTTCGGCTCACTCTGGTGGTTTGAATATTGGCAAGAGCAACTGCTTCTTTAGACATCTGTATAGCACTGTCATCAATGGTGTCATCTGATCCGTCAGATGATTTAAGCGGGATTAAATCCATAGCACACAAAGGACATTTACCTGGTTTGTCCATTTTTATTTGTGGATGCATAGAACATGTCCAGACAGTGGCAGCTTCTGTAGTTGGTGCTTCTTCTGCATTGTGCTCATGGGTAGCAGCTCCACCAAAAACTAACCATCCAAGTAGTAATCCAATCAGTAAAATAGAGATGTATTTTACGATATTATTTTTGAATATATTTTTTATTTTATCCATAATTATTGATTTTGTGAATGACTACCTACAGCCATTAGTTTGTTGATTGAAGCTACCAAAGTATTGTAGTTGGCAATAGCTTCTGCTTTTTTCAATTGATATTCTAAAAGTTGTCTTTGCACTTGAATGACATTGGTCAAATCGCTTTTCCCGGAAACAAATTCCTTGACTATTAGATTAAAAGTCGTCTCTGCCAGTGTACTTTGCTTGCCATAAAGGGTGATAGTACGCTGGGTGTCTTCTAATTGGCTTTTAAAACTATAGTATTCAGCTTTAAGTGTATTCAGTGTATTTTGTAAGTTTTCATCACTTGATTTCCACCATAGCTTGCCTTCTTCTTGCTGAGAGTTATACTTTTTTCTAAATATAGGTAGAGTAACGGTTACCATGGGCATTATCATGTCATTCCCATTCATACTTCCCATAGCAAGCATAGGGTCATTGGTCTTGCCAATAATCATATACTGCACACCCAAACCTATCATAGGATAGCTCATCTTTTTGTCCATTTCTGATTTAGCTTTATAGGCCAAACCTTGCTCTGTAATCATACCAAGCATTGGGTTGTTATCAGCTATGTTGTCAAGGACATCCTCTTCACTTATCAGGAAATCAACTTTCTCAATGTTTTTATCTACTGCGATTTCACAGTTTGCTTCTCTATTTAATAAAGCGTTGAATTTTACCTTTTCCGCTTTTATTTGTGATTGTAAACTCTCAATAGTATTTTCGATTTCAATAACTTCTAATCGAATACGCAGTACATCAGACATTCCCGATGAAGAGCTTCCTCCCATACTACTCATTCCACCACCCGAAGACATTGCATTATTGGATGTAGTTGTTGATTTTGCAGTTGCTGCGTTTGTATTTGAATTGCCTCCCATACTCATGCCTCCCATACTACTTGCAGCACCTTGTGAAGTGGTAGGGGTAGTGGATGAAGTATTCATCGAAGCACTACTGTTAGTGCCTGATGAGCTAGGAGCAGAGAACCTTTTGAGTGAAAGTTGCTCTAACTGTTCCAACAAGCTTTTGTTTTGTTTTGCATTCTCGAGTTGTTGTTCAAGTTTCTGTAAGATGTACCATTGAGAGTAGACTTGCAGCACAGTTGTTTCTTTACCTTCAAGGTATTCTTGATACTGCATTTGTGCCATATGAGAAGCTTCTTGTCTGGCACTTTTACGAGTTCCAAACCAAGGCAACATTTGCATTAGAGTGATATCACCTACTTGTCGTCCACCTACGATATCCATTGGTTTAGTATAAAAACCAAGTGATAATTCTGGATCTTGAAAAGCCCCTGCCTGATCAATTTTCTTTTCAAAAGCTTGATAGGCTAAGTGCTGTGATTTTATCGCAGGATTATTCTGGATAGCTACATTGATATAGTGTGCTAAAGAGTCCTTGGGTTGTTCTTGCGCTACAGCTTTAGCAGTGAAACTGGTCACTGCTAAGAAAGCCGAAGCTAAATATATATACATGTTACTTTTATTCATCTTTTGTTGCTTTTAGATCTGTAATTTCCGTGTGTTTTCACAGCATGATTAATGACAAAAACAGAGAATTACACTGTTTATTTGCGTTTGTCTTTGCTTATGGCCCATTCTCTCCACCAACATTGAAATACAGGAACTACAAACATGGTCATCGACTGAATAAGCATTCCTCCAAAGGTTGGAATAGCCATTGGTACCATGATTTCTGCTCCTTTACCTGTGGATGTCATCACAGGAAGTAAGGCAATCAAAGCTGTTGCAGTAGTCATAGCAGCGGGTCTTACACGTTTGAGTCCTGCATAGACAACTGCCTCACGGATTTCGTCTTTTGTCTGTGGATCTCTCTCAACAAAGGTATCGTGGATATAGGTACCCATTAATACCCCGTCATTTGTCGCAAGCCCAAATAGAGCAATAAAACCTACCCATACAGCTATACTCAGATTTATATTGTGCATTTGGAACAAATCTCTCATATTCATATCTCCGATAGAGAAGTTCATAAACCAAGGTTGCCCGTAAAGCCACAGTAGAATAAAACCTCCAGCAAATGCAACAAATACTCCAGAGAAGTGAATCAGTGATGCTGTAATGGTTTTGAATTGAAAATACAGTATTAAAAGGATAGCAATTAAACTCAAGGGAACCACAATTAAAAGGCGTTGTGATGCTCTTTCTTGTTGCTCGTAATTTCCAGCGAATTTATAAGACACTCCTTTAGGTAAGGTAAGTTCTCCTGAGGCTATTTTTTCTTTTAATAACTTATCTGCCTCATGTACTACATCTACTTCTGCTTTACCACTTATTTTATCAAAGATGACATAGCCCAGTAGAAAAGTATTCTCACTTTGAATCATCTGAGAACCTTTCGCATATTCAATATCGGCTACTTCACTTAAGGGAATTTGTACTCCTGTAGCTGTAGGGACAATTAGTTTAGCTAAAGCTTCAGGATTATCTCTTAATTCTCTTGGGTAGCGCAGGCGTACCGGGAATCTCTCTCTGCCTTCCACAGTTGTGGTAAGTGACATTCCTCCAATGGCTGTACCAATGACTTCTTGCAAGTCTGCAACTGTAACACCATAACGAGCCATTTTATGGCGATTTAGGTGAATTTCTATATAAGGAGCTCCTACAGCTCTGTCATAGAATACAGTAGATGGCATGATCGAAGGAATGGACTTTAAAGCCGCTTCTAATGCTTTTCCTCCAGATTCGATGGATTCTAAGTCCGGTCCTGATACCTTAAGCCCCATAGGCGCTCTCATCCCAGTTGATAGCATGACAAGTCTTGCTTCAATAGGTTGTAATTTTGGAGCTGAGGTTACCCCAGGGATATGTGATACATTGACAATCTCTTGCCAGATATCATCCGCTTTTTTGATTTCTGGTCTCCATTGACGGAAGAATTTACCATTCTCATCCATGATTAAACTATCCTTTGGGACTAATCTAAACCCGTTATCAGGATGGTAAGTTGAACCATCTATTAATTCAAATTCGCCTTTTTTAGTTGTTTTGAATCGTTGGCGTTTTCCATTTTCGTCTAAGATATACTCGGACCTATAGTTGATTGTATTTTCGAACATTTGTGTAGGAGCAGGGTCAAGGGCTGAGTTTACTCGTCCCCATTTTCCAACTGTCAATTCTACCTCCGGTATATTTGTAATGCGCTTATCTAAAGTACCTATGAATTGCAGGTTTTGCTCAATACCAGTATGGGGCATTGAAGTAGGCATAAGCAGGAAGGATCCTTCGTTTAAACTCGGCATAAATTCTTGACCAATACCAGGAAATACCTCTGAAGACTTTTGCCAAAAGGCCGTCTCACGCACAGATTTCCATCCTAGAGTTTCAAGTGAGCTCGCCACAAAGCCAAAGGTGGTATTAAAACCAAGCCAAGCTAAGGTTCCAAACAGTAGAGTTACAAGTGGAATACTCATGAATTTCCAACGATGAGCTAATGCCCATCTTAGGATATTTTCATAGTAAATAACAAGTAACCAAAGAATACCTAATATCACGCCAATGGCCAAAATAACGAATATAAAGTTTAGGCTCGTGCTTTGCTGGGTACCAAGTGGTAACCATTCTACTGTAAGGTAGTACACAGCTACTAATAGTGTAATGGCAATATTGATGTAATTGGCAAGTTGCTCTGTTTTGTATTTAGGAGTAAATAAATTGTTAATACCCACTAATACTATAGCTATAGCGATTAAGTTACCCGTGAATATAGTGACACCAAGCCCTGCTATAATTAGTACTATATTGGCAATCTTGCGCAGTTTTTTACTGTCAAACTTAGCCGAATACACGTAATAAGCAATTGTTGGTAATACCAGTATCCCCAATAAGAATGCTGAGGTAAGTGCAAATGTTTTGGTATAAGCCAATGGTTTAAACAGTTTTCCTTCTTGTGCCTCCATGGCAAAAACTGGAAGGAAGCTGATTATGGTAGTTAGCATGGCTGTAGTTAATGCACCTGATACTTCTGATACCGCTTTTGAAATCAGATTGACAAAAGCCTGCCCGCGACTCTCCACTCCTTTAGCTCGTTCTTCTTCCATATACCGAATAATGCTCTCGACAAAGACGACGCCTACATCAACCATAACTCCAATAGCAATGGCAATACCTGATAAGGCAACAATATTGGCATCAATGCCCATGTATTTCATGATGATAAAGGTAGCGAGTACTCCTATTGGAAGGATACTGGAAATAATAATCGAAGCACGCAGGTTTATAACCAACACGATAACAACGATAATACTGATAAGGATTTCGTGTGCAAGAGCAGATTCGAGGGTGCCAATTGTCTCTTGTATTAAACCGGAACGATCATAAAAAGGAACTACTGTTACTTTAGAAATTGTACCATCTGCAAGTGTCTTCTGAGGCAATCCTGCTTGCATTTCTTCGATTTTACTCTTTACATTGTTGATTACATGCATTGGATTAGCGCCGTATCTCGCAACCACAACACCACCAACAGCTTCTATACCTTCTTTATCTAAACCGCCTCGACGTGTAGAAGGACCTAAGTTGACAAAAGCAACATCTTTTATCTTTACAGGTACGCTATTTCGAACAGTTACTACTGCTTCTTCAAGGTCATTGACGCTTTTAATATATCCCAATCCTCGAACAAGGTATTCTGCTTTATTGATCTCAATAGTTTCTGCCCCTATATCGAGGTTGCTCTTTTGTATAGCAGTCATCACATCCATTATCGAAACGTTATAAGCACGCATGGCATCTGGATTGACTTCTACTTGATATTCTTTGATATACCCACCAATTGATCCTACTTCAGCAACTCCCTCGGCAGATGCTAAGCTGTACTTTGCATAAAAGTCTTGAATAGTGCGCAATTCGTCAGGATCCCAACCACCTGTAGGCTCTCCTGTCTGAGGATTACGCCCTTCTAAGGTGTACCAGTATACTTGGCCCAATGCTGTAGCATCAGGACCTAAGGAAGGTATTACATCTTGAGGAAGTGTTCCTGCTGGAAGTGAATTAAGCTTTTCAAGTATTCGAGAACGACTCCAGTAAAACTCAACGTCTTCTTCGAAGATGATGTAGATAAAACTCATTCCGAACATGGAGCTACTGCGAATGGTCTTCACCCCTGGGATCCCAAGTAAGGATGTAGTTAGAGGATAGGTGATTTGTTCTTGTATATCTTTAGGTGATCTTCCCATCCACTCTGTTGCTACAATCTGTTGGTTCTCACCAATATCAGGAATTGCATCAACAGGAACAGGGTCACTCGGAAGTATATTGTTGTGCCAGTTAAAAGGCGCAGTGATTAATCCCCATACAACCACAAGAACCAATAACAAGATGGTTATTATGCGATTGTTGAGAAAGTACTTAATGATTTTATTAAGCATAGTAAATTGATTTTATAAAATTGATTACCTTCTTTTAATAAACCAATCTTTATAGCATCTATATCAATAGAGCTATAAGACCACAGTGATAGAATACTTAATATTATTAAAGTATAAATAATCTATGCCCAGCTATAGCTAAAAAAATAGCCTACCAAGACATACATAGTTTATCTTTAAGAATAAAGGTGAACTAAACTGCGATATGGTTTATAAATAAATTGGATTTAAGAGATTGAACAGTTCAATCTTAAAGGTGTTTGTTTTAGCCCATAAAGTAACACCGGCTAAACAAACCAGAAGTAAAAAGGAATCAAATTCTATAAATACAGATATAGGAAAGCCTATCTAAAGCTTGATATTTGTGACCATCTACGTCAAATGTAGTTGTAGTAACAGAAACTGTATCTACAAATTTAAGGTCAGATAAGTAATTTGAATTAAACCATTTAGTACGAACAATGCTTGCCTTTTTAGCTTTTACAATAGAAACAGTTTGTGTTTGTTCTGTTTGTAAGTCTGTGTTTGATACAACCACTCTTGGCGCTATGCAACACATCATATCTATAGGTGAGGATTGATTGGCGTTGTGATTCATATCCGAACAGCAAGACATATCCTGCATCTTAGACATATCCATACCACATACCATCTCAGTATCTAAGCAGTTCATATCCAAAAGAGGATTAGCACTGGCTAAGACTGAAAGGAAAAGGAATAATATGGAAAATAACTTTTTCAAGGTCTAAAAATGTCTGTTTTATACATATAGATGTCACAAATATACGATTTATTCCCATTAACAGTAGAGCAAAATGGTCAAAATGTTGTTAAAACTCGTAAAAATAATACGGTAAGCTACTCAAGTTTGGGCAAGTAGAAGTTCTGTCGTTTGAGAATCGATACAGTCTTTAAAGTAGTTAATATTTGTTAATGTTGTATTTGTTGTAATTGTGATTATTTTATAAATTAAATAGAATACGTAAATGTTTTGTAATTATGTTTTTGTAATTTAGTCTATAAGTTTAAAATATTTAGATATTATTGGTAATTAATGCTTTGTTAAAATATGTGTTGCATCTTGCAGTTATTGGTTTAAAGCATCATAAAAAAATAGAAATATGAAAGTAAAATTAATGGTTGGAGCCCTGCTTGTTAGTCATCTGTCTTTGTTTGCTCAGCAGTCACAGCCGGGTAATCTTGAGAAAACAAGTCAGAGTAATACTGGTGAACACCAAACACTACTGGAGCTTGTCCTACCAGAGCTTGGAACAAACAAAGAGCCTCAGAAAGTGAAGAACAGCAGTTTTAATGCGTTTTTAGATTCTCGTTATGAAAACTATACTAAAGTTAAGGGAAGCGAGACTACCGATAGTCGTTTTCGTTTGCAACAGTCCCGAGTCTATGTAAAAGCTAATTATCAAGATAAGTTTTCATTCTCGATGCGTTATCGTCTAAATGAATCAGTGGCTTCCAATGCATTGGAGTTCGCTTATTTAGAGTATAATCCCAATGAGCATTGGACTTTAAGTATCGGTAAACAATTCATAGCTTGGGGAAGTATGGAGTTTAGCTATAATGGTTCTGACCAGTATATGTATACCAATATGCTCGGATCTATGGATCTATTTGCTCCTGGTGCGAGTATTGCTTACAAAACCAGTGGACAGTCTTTTAAGTTACAAGGTATTTCTGCAGGTACCCAGTATGTTGATTTAAAGTATAAAGACAAGGCTTATGGAGGGCTTTTCTTATGGGAGGGAAATCTATTTAACAATCATCTACAAACTCGTTATGGTTATGGTTTAATGCAACATAATAGCAACCGTTACTATAATTGGGTTACTCTTGGTAATCGCGTAAGTGTGGACAAGTGGATGATGGAGCTTGATTGGATGTATGGATATAGAAATGTAAAGGACGCTCAACTTGATTTGATACAGCACAAAGAAAACACTACTTATGTAAAGGATAATACAACCACGATGACGCTAAGGTATAAGTTTAATAAAGTTTCTCCTTTTGTCAAAGCAATGTATAACTACCGAGATGATTTAGATGCCAATATTGCCTACGCCCAAAAGGGAATTATGGGGGCTATAGAGTACTATCCATTTGAAGAAAAGTTATTTAAAGACCTTCGACTGTTTGCTGTTTACAGCTATATTGATTATGATTATAAGAAAGTACAGCAAAAACCCAAAGACAACGATGAGCATCAGTTGTATATTGGAGTGAGATGGATGATTCCTCTATTTTAAAAACAAGAGATGCAGTGAAGTAATGCAATAAATAACAGTAGTAAGTATTAGATATATATACTTTAGTATTATTACTAAAAAGGGGATTGACTCGTTGTAGTACAGGTCAATCCCTTTTTTAGTTTATGATTATGCGAACCTTCTCTTGTAAAAATACCAAAATACGATGATGTTGGTTAAGATAAAGATGATGGGATACGTCCAAATATAGATGGACTGGACATAAAAGAATATTATACCTAAAACAATATTTAAACAAAGTAAAAAGATGTTGACAAATAACTTTATTTTGTGATTGTATTTGCCCTCAGGCATGAGGTAGTTTGCTATTTTATAATACAAATAAATATTGATGATAATTAAAACTGGCACTGCAGCAAGAAATATAATTATACCCAGTATTTCAATAAGCCCCTGCATTGAAGTATAGTTGACCATGGGCCAAATCTTTAAGAAAAAATGCAGTAACACAAATGAAAGCGCAACAAATAAAGTTGGGGGGAATTGTTAGGCTAGGAAGCCATTTGATGGTATTCATAAAAGGTATTCATTTTGTTGTAACGTGATTAAATTTAATTATTTAATCAATGTCTTTTACAAATATTAATCGTCTTTGTTTGTATATCTTATATAATAGCAAGATTGTGTTTGAATACTATTAATAAAAAGTGATTAGACAGGCAAAAACAAAATGGTTTTAGATTGACTTTTTCTCTTGAGATTTCGCAAGCTTGTTAAAGTGCATAATTGCCAGTAAAGCAAATAGGGTATTGAAAAATATATGTGCACTAAAATACAGCTTGATTGTATATTGGAAATCTAAGAGCATACAAAAAAGTAAAAAACTAACCAAAAGGCTTAAGAAGTAGAATACAACTATTCTTGTAGCAGGATTATTTAAGTTGTATTTTTTCAAATATTTAATAGCCGTTAAATAACATAGAGAAGAACCGACTATAAAAGTGATAATTGGCCATATAGCCAATACTATAAATGATAGGCCTACTTCTGGATTTAGGTATAACATTAATAAATTATAACCAACATAAAAAAACACCACATAGATACTCAAGTAAATAAGTAAGGGTATAAGTAAACAAATAAAAGTCTGTTTAACGATATGTTTATCCTTTTGGTTAGTTGCGTTCATTTTATTGAAAATTTGTCTTATAAAGTTAAGTATAAAAAGTGTAAATATAAAAGTATTGAGATGAAATTAAGCGAGTTAGAAGATAGAATAGGGGGTGTTTATCCACAGGTATTTAAACAAATGGAGGCTGATAGGTTGTTGGATTAGGGAGCTCCTTTGACCAGGAGTTACTATTTATTGGAGCCAGAGCGCAAAGGTTTTCCTCCATTACTTTATCACAGTACTGATTTCGAATTATTAACCAATGAGGATGTTGTACAGGAGATGGATTGGTTGGCTGATCCAGAGGATTATAGAAGGTAGATTTAAGTCAAAAGTTTGTGCCTTTTGCTATGAATCGAGCACATGATTTGTACTGTTTTTACTTTGGAGCACAAAAGGGAAGTGATGTTCCTATTGTATTTCTTTATCACGACCAGGAGGTAGGAGATTTCTTGGCCAAGAATATACAAGACTTTTTATTTGAACGTATAATTTACGATATGGTTGATATTGATTATTACCAAGAAAACAATGAGGCAAAAAGTAAGGAACAACTCGAGGATACTTTGCGTACTCATAGTAAATATATGAAACAAGTACATATAGAGATAATTAGAGCAGTTATGCAAAGAACGGCTGAATTGTTTGATGTGTTAAATCTCAATGGTCAAGTAATCGCTCAAGTAAAAGGGTTGTTATCAGAGAAAGAGGCTCAAGAGTTGATCAATCAGTATATTGCTTTTGAACAAGCAGGACAGAGCTTTGTATACATGGGAGCTTAAAGGTAATAAGTATAAAAAACGCGCTATTAGAGAATAACGCGTTTTTTCAGGCAGTATTAGCTTGCCAAGAGCACTAACTAAAGATGAAAGGGGATTAGAACCTGTAATTAAACGACAAAGTAGCGATTCGGCTGTCTAAGTCGTATTTCTGGCGAATTTTAGAATTGAAGTTTTCGCCAGTAATTCTAAAGTTATTTGTCTTTAATACATCTGTTACGGCCAATTTTATGCTCGCTTTATCAGATAGTAAACTTTTTGATAAACCTAAAGACAGATCAAAATAAGCATCTCTTTTGTAAAGGCCGATATTGGATTTTGAGAAATATTGTGCGTTAGCCTCTGCTTTGATGCCCGAAGCTATCTTGAAGCTGTTTTGAGAATTAAGCGTAAAGGCAATTTGCTTGGTGTTTATATCATTGTCATTATAGTTTCCTTCGTATTTGTTGTTAAATAAGTTGAACATATTACTCATCGACCAAAACTCAAAAGGATTTACACTTGCAGTTAATGTCATACCATAATGATAAGATTTGCTTAAGTTTTCCAATGTTTTTACAAGGATTGTATTGTTGTCGATGTAGTTGTATACTTGAGTCATCACATCATTTGTTTGACTAAAGTATAAAGTTGCAATTAGGTATTTGCTCCATGTATAACCTATTTCACTAGCGTGTGTGATCTCTGGCTTAAGATTGGCATTTCCTTGCCAATAGTTAAACGGATCATCATAGAATCGAAATGGATTAAGATCAAAATGACTTGGTCTATTAATTCTCTTGCTATAAGAGGCATAGAAACCATGAGCAGATTCTGTTTCGTATTTAATTGAAGCACTTGGAAATAGCTTAGTATAATCTTTTTTATATCTCTGATTAGTGGTTCTTTGATGGATATCTCTGTGAGTATATTCAGTTCTAAGACCTGCTTGTATTTGCCATTTGTCTAGAGCCAGTTTATAATTGGCATATACGGCGTGTATCTGCTCTTTGTATTTGTAATCGTTTGTCGCTTCAGGATCTATATTCCAATGTCCATTTTTTCCCGTTTCGTATATTGAGGGATTAGTATTTGATTTGACAATGGATTTCCATCCTGTTTCTAAAGCATTATTGTCATTAAAGGGTAGGGTAAAGTCTAGCTTGGCATTAAATACTTTTAAGTGAGTAGGTATCTTTGCTTTCCTGTCGTCTAAGATTTCGCCATTTTGACTATAAAGATTCTCCTGCAATTGTGTTTGCATTGAACGGAACTTTGAAGTTTCGTATTCTACATCCAAATCTACTTTGCCTCCCTTTTCGTTGAGTTTGTGTGCTGCCGTAAAATTAAATGTATAGTCATACCAATGTTCGTCGTTATAGTTATCTGTAGCTATACTTTGGTATAGTGTGTTTTTGGGCATATACACAAGGTTACTTCCTTTTGATTTGTCTTCATAACGGCCAATTTTAGCATCAAATAGAAATCCTAAGCTTGTTTTGCTTGAAGCAGTATAATCCACTCCAACTTTAAAATTATTAGAAGTTAGGGGTTCACTAGTTATTGAGTGTTGTTTTGTTGAGCGATCAATTAACAAGGGATCTGATGTGTTATAAAAGTCTTGGTAGTAGGTCTTTCGTTCTTCTTCACCTCTAAAGGTGTAACTGTAATCTCCAAATAAACTCACTTTTTCAGTTGCATAACTCAGATTCATACCTGTGTTTAAGCGGTTCTTTCTTCCGCGTCCACCATTGATATAATAACTTCCTTTTAGGCCTTCTATATTGTACTTTTTCAGTACGATGTTTACAATACCTGCATTTCCTGAAGCGTCGTATTTTGCAGAGGGGTTTGCTATAATTTCAATATTCTTAACCACAGAAGAATTGGTTGAGCGCAGCAGGTTTGCCAGTTCCTTTGTCGATAAAGAACTCAACTTGCCATTTAGCATGACACTAACCCCTTTTTTTCCTCTTAAAGATAGTTCGCCATCTTGTGAAACTACAATACCAGGAGCCCTTCCAAGAACTTCTAAAACTGTACTCCCTTCTGATAGAACACTGTTTTCAACACTGAATATCATTTTATCAGCTTTTTGTTGAAACACGGGTTTATCCACGTTGATGATAACTTCACTCAAGTGAATGTTAAAGCTATTGGCGATACTGTCGAGTTGGGCCTCTGTTTGGCCATAAGAAAGGTATCCGGCAAGTGTAAATAAGCTTATGTAGAGTTTTTTCATTATGTATTATTTAAGGTTTTTACTTTTTTTTATTTCTTCGCCCCCACCAAATGATAAGACCTGTTACAGGTAGAGATGCGCAAAATAGGCTGCAAATAAAGGCAAGTACTTTTCCTGTAAATCCGAAAAATGCTCCTACGTGTAAGTCGTAGGTTGCATCAGTTGCCTTTTGAGCAAAGCTTTTATCTTTATAAGGGTGATTGTGCAGTAATTCGCCAGAGTGTTCATCAAAAATCATAAAGCTGGACTGGGCATAAGTAAATTCTTTTTCTTTTACACTGACAAATAGGTTGTCGTGGTGGTGGTCTGCATTGTCATGATCTTCAAGATCGAGTCCAAAAGAATGTGCATAAGGATAGTGTTGCTTAACTGTTTGGGCAATTTTGTCAATTGTTGTTGGAGTTTCTACACTTTCCGGAGCTGTTGTTTTATAGATTGAAAAGTCGGGAGAGTCGGCCGATCCTCCATTAAGTAACATATATACCCATAGTGTTGTGATTCTAAAGGAATACATTATACCTGTTAGGGCGACAATTAGTGCCAAAAATGAAGCATAGAAACCTAAGATATTGTGCAGATCGTAGTTTTTTCTTCTCCAGCCTTTAATATTCTTCCATTTAAACCAAAAGCGTTGTTTGCGCATATTTTTGTTCTTTGGCCACCAAAGTATAATTCCCGAGATGAGCATGATTACAAAAACTATAGTTGAAACACCTACAATAGTTCCTCCAATTGTATTACTTAGTAAAAGTGATCGGTGTAGAATCATGGTAAAGAAGAAGGGATTCTTTCGAATGTCATAAACACCTAAGACCTCTCCTGTATATTGATTGACATAAACGTTTTTATAAATAAGATAAGTGTTAAAATAGTTCCACCCATCGTGATTGCTCTTAAGTAGACCAAATTGATATGAACGTGCTGGGTCAATGGGAATGGTTACATCTTCTGAAGAAATTTCTTCTCCCATTTCTTTGAGTTGCTTGTTGACTTTATCCTTTAACTCATATATTGGAATGGGATCTATATCTTGGTAATTTTCTTGATTGTGAAATATGACATGTTTTCGCATGTATGCCGTAATATCTTCGTTAAACACATAGAAAGCACCTGTAATGGATACTACAAAAACAATGATACCACTTAAAAGACCTAACCATAAATGTGCCTTTAATACCCAATTTTTAAAAAGGGATCTTCCCTTTTTTTTCTTCTTTGTATTCATGAAGTTTTTCGAGTTACTTAATTTAGATTTAATAAAAATAAAGTCGCAAATATAGAATTTATTCTCTGTAAAGTCAGTTTCTTATTAAAAGTTATTGATAATTTTTGCGCTTGATCTTTGATTTTGATACTGTAGAACTTACAGATTGTAGTTTGTTTAATTTAAGTAATTGATTTATAGGTGTTTATTTTTTGAGTGGTTTTTTCTAAGATTCTCTATAGTGGGCTTTTCTTGAAATTTGCTTGGCAAGAGAGTGGTTTTGTCAACGAAAGGTGTAAGAAAACCTCAAGTATTAGCCAATAATATGTGTACTAAGTTAGTTTTCAGTCTATCTTATTTACGAGCTCATTGATGAAAGGTGACTACCTAAGTTTATTAAAACTCACCTTAATTTAGGCCATAATGAATCATTTTAGAATATAAAGACCTTATGCGATTTTAGTTATAGTTACAAACCTGTTAACATTGAAAGAGATTTTAATGTTAATGTTAAGCTGGTTTTAAGGTTGCGAATTGATGATTTGATTGCGTTTTTATTCTACTTAAATAATATTTAATTTTATAATTATAAAAAACTAATTATTTGAATAGTTAATTTATTGATTATTATTCGAT
>NZ_WSPP01000175.1:0-911 GCF_009767705.1 Myroides sp. LoEW2-1
AAAAATATTTATTATGGATAAAGCTTTACTAATTGATGTTATTAACAAAGCTCAGGCAAGTAATCTCAAAATGTATTTTATTACGCGTATCTTAAAAGAGGGGGTTAAAGCTAGTGCAAGAGTTCTTGAAAAATTTGATTTTAAAGTATATGAAATAGAAATTACTAATGAAGTGCGAACTTACCTATATAGTTTATCAAATAAACAATTCACAAAAATTGAAGAAAATGAAGATTTACATTTCTTTGATTATGATGTTATTGCAGACGAAACAGAGCATCTGTTTACTTATCAAATGGAGAATAAGGTTGGTTCATTTTCAGATGTTGTTTATAACCAATTAAATAATAGCCCTCAAAAGATAACAGATTTGAATGATATTTTACAAGAGGAAACATTATGGGCTTATTGTGTAGAGTTTGAAATTGATAGTCAGAGTTCTTTTTATACATTTAGAAAAATATCACCAGGAAAAATAGGTGTAGATAAAGCTAATGATAATAGTAAAAAGTCTACTTTTCAGCAATTGCGAACTTACTTTGATACAAATACAAATACACTTTCTTTATTGAAAAGTGATACTGTTTATTTAGATAAACAAATTGATTGTATTTTTTATGGAGATACTTTTTATGTTTTAAAGAAGTTTTTTTTTGAACAACTTGTGGGGCTACAAGAAGAATATAAAAAAAGAGCTCAAGATATTGCGTTAGCCATGTCCACACATGAGTGTTTTGGAGATGTTACTAAATTGAATGAAACAATAGAGAATAAATCAGATATTCATAAAAAGTTAATGAAGCTTGAGAAGCTTGGTAATTTGAATACTTTGACAAGTAAAAAATTAAAACAACTTGAAAAGTTAGGAATTAAAAAAAAGGCTCCTATTAATATAAATGATGGGAAAATAC
>NZ_WSPP01000176.1:0-11944 GCF_009767705.1 Myroides sp. LoEW2-1
CTTTATTAATAGCACTATTCTTTTTTAGAAGTCCAATTATTCTTTTTTCTCTATCCTCCATTGTACTAATATTAAGTAATGAATCTCCGAATTTATCAGCGAGCAAGACAGCTTTCTCTTTAGCAGTATTAGCGTATTTAACTTCAAAAACAAACGAAGGAGTATCTTTATTTCTAAGTTGGTCTTTTACTCTGTTTTTGATTCTTTTAGCTTCAAATGGTTCTTTTTCTGCAAGTTTCTTTATTTCTTCATTAATATCTTTCTGAGTTATTTTACCTTCCTTCAAATCAGCTACGAGAGTATTGAAATTAAGTTTTAATTTTAATTTTTCAATCTCTATTTTTTCAACGGCATCTTTAATTTTTTCTTTATTTCCAATTCGCCTATTATATTCTGATGTTTCTTTTACCACCCTATTGACAGAAGATCTAGCCATATCCTTACCAAACTTTTGCATGATTTGTTCTGTGTCTTTATCTGAGAACATCGCATCCATTCCACCATATATCATCCCTACATAAGGAGAAGTAGAAGGAGTTGTGATGATACTTTCAACTGCTGCTTTCATACGAGCTGGTGACCACCCTGAAGTTTCTCCTACTTTTTTATAAAAATCCTCTACTGATTTACTTCCATATCCTTCTGCTGCTACAGGCACTTTTCCTCTATCTGGAGATATATCTTGCTCTCTAAAAAAGTCATAACCTGTACTCATAGAAAGTGCTGATTTAACAAGTGGATTTCGTGCTATGTTATCAGTTACAGCAAATTCAACAGGAGATATATTGTTTTGTAATATCCAATTCAAGTCTGATATTGTATTACTGCTTTCTTTATCGCCTACACTCTCACGCATTGCTTTTTGTAAAACACCCTCAACCATTGTGAAAAATGGTGTTAATTGTTGTGCTTTTGCTATACGATAGTATTCAAATTCTCCATTTGCATTTCTATTACCATTAAAAATTATAAAATAATTTGAACGATCGTATTTACTAACACCTTTCATTGCTTTGTTATACATCTCTATTGAAGACATATCCTTTTCATCATCTCCTTTCCCTCCTTTTCCAAGTAATAATAAACTAATTCCAATTGGTATAGGGGCCACAAAAGCAGCAGCTTGAGTTACTCGTAATGTAGTTTCAATTGGCCTATCTCTAAAATTGTCAAACATTACCCTAGTACCTTGAGCAGCTGCATTCAAATAAGGTATAAATGCATCTAAATCTTTAGTTAACGTTCCTCCTTGATTAAAGTCCATTGTATTACGAGCAGATGAAGCCGCCGTAGTATATATATCATCTACTATACGTTTGTCTTGTACTTCACTAATATTTTTTACCCCTAGTTCTTTTAGCTGATTTGCAATTGAACGTCTGAAAACTCCCATACGGAAACCTATTTCAGAATACACTTGCATCTTCTGTAATGTAACAGCTGATATTACCTTGTTCCAACGTTCACGACCTTTATTACCAATACCTATTTTTTCAAATGTTTCAGCAACTTTCTGAGTGTTCTTGAATTTACCCTGGTCCATTAAGAAGTCTGTCATACCTCCGTACTTAACAAAATTCTTATAAGAATCGTTTTCTTTTCTAATATCTCGAATACCTAGTGTAGCATCTTTAGTAAGTTTCATCATATTCATAAGTAAATTCTTACCATATACTTCTGAAAAAGTAGAAATAAACAGGAAGTCACGAGGAGTATTAGTAATAAAGAAAGTAGGGTTATTTCCTGTAGCAATAGATTTAACTAAACCTACACCACTGGCCATTGCAACTTTTTCTTTTACATCAGGACTTGAGAATATACGTTTTAAAGAGTCAAAATATTGATCATGAAAATCTTGCTCCATAAACATATTTTGTTTTATCCCATCAACCCAATAATAAGCATTAGCATATCCTTTAGGTGTGCTCTTTTGTTTATATATAGGGTTCCCACTTTCTGTATACCCTACAATAGGATTCTCTTTTATTAAGGTTTGTAATTTTGAAAAATACTTAATAATATCTTGTTCTTTTTTAGTAGGTTTTTCTTTCTTCTTTAATTCCTCTACCTTCTCTACTTGTTCCTTCATGAAATCAGCAAGTCTACGATTGGTATTATTCATTGCTATAGTTTTAGCACGAACACTTAAAGAACGAGATAACAAATATTTCGAATCTGTAACAAGGGCAGTATCTAAACCACCTTCTAATTTTTGAATTTGATTCTTGCCTAAACCTCCTGTAGTACCATTGTCTAAATGAATTGTTTCTAATTCTGAGTTTTGTAGAAATTCTAAAAATTGACGTGGCTGGTAATCTATTTCGAAAAATCTATCAAGACTTTCTTTAGAAATAATACCACTTTCATTCATTTCATTTAATAATCCTCTAAATGTATCAAAGTAAACATCAGAACGTTTAATCAAATCATTATAGACCTTTTCCCCTAACTCTTGTTTAAGTCCTTCTAAGTATGTTTTAGATACATTTTCATTAATGTAATCTGGATGAACTACTGCAGGTAAATTATTAGCTCGTCTATTTTCATCTATTGCGATAAAACGTTTAAGTTGAATAACCTTATCAAGTATTTTGATTTGGTCAGAAGAAAGACCTTTATATATCTTGTCCGAAGCTTGTTCAAACATATACTTTGCATATCCTGCTGCTCCTTTTGCTGTAACAATATAATCTCTTACAACTCTACCTCCAGCTTTATTAAGTAGAAATTTAGGTAAAAACTGTCTATCAAAAAACTTAGTTACAAATCCTCTGAATAACTTATCAAGATTAAACTTAGGTTTAGTAAGTTCTTCCATCTTCTTTTCTGCCTTATTGAATGAATCATCGACTTGTTTTTTAGCCTTAATAGGATCTACTTCTTTTTGTCTTTCGAAAAAATCTTTCGCGACCATTTTTTCCATACGGTCATCGAAAGAAGCAAGAATTTCTTTTTCGGTTTTTCCCTCTTTTAAAGCTTGTTTAATTTCGTTTTCAATCTTCGTTCTATTTCGGGAGTTTCGATTTGTTTCGTATGGTTTGTTCAAATAGTCAATGAAATTTGAATCTAAATCGGTCTTCTCCTTTTGAGAAAGGTTTTGGTACCATTCTGTTTGCTGTACAGCATTTAATCCAGCAGAAATAATATCGGCTACACTCTTAGCTGTTTTGGCTGCAACTTTCATCGCTTGTAATGCTTGACGCGCAACAACTAAAGGCAAATTCATTCCTAAATTTTCCTTTCCGAATTGGTCAAGATTATCAATAGCTTTATCTAAGTTTTCTATAAACTTATCAATCTTTAAATCCTTGGAAAGATTAAAATTAGTGTTATCCCCTTTAAACTCTCCTTTATGAGCACTTGTCAAACTTGCATTGACTATGTCCTCAAGTTTTAAATTTAATATTTGTTCTGGACTATAATTCTTAAGTGATAGTCCAAACTTATCAGCCAACCATTTTACAGCATCTATTACAGCTCTTTCTAATTTTTCATAAAATGTTTTATCCAGTTGTTTATTACCTATTTTCCCTATCATTTGAACCCTAGCTTCAGCTTGTTGTTGTTCTAATGTTTTTTTATAATAGTTTGGGTTAGATTGCACAGAGCTTAGATAACCATTTTCTTTCGCTAGATTGTCAAGTCTAGCAATAGCGACTAATGCGTGAACATCCCCATTTTCTGACGCTTGTTTCATCATATCATCAAAAGGGTGGTAAACTTCGTGAAGTAAAGTTTCGGGGCTCAAAGCAGATTCGTTGATATAAATTTCACGTTGTCCTTGTTCGTTTAAATAGGTCGCTCCCCAAATAGTCCCATCAGGAGTTTGCATAAATTGGGTGTCTATATCATACACATCTGCTTCTACTTTTTTCTCACCTGCTAAAATTTCGTTAGAGATTCTGTGGTGCCCATCAATTACATAATATTTATCACCTTGCTTAAATAATAATGGGCGTTCTCTTACATCTTGAACTTCTTTTAAATTATTGATGTTTACATTTTTCTGAGTAGGTATTATATTAACGACATCAATAGACTGAACAAAGGAGTTTTTACCTTCATCTACCAATTTACCAACTACATTCTCAGTTTCTCTATTTAAAACTTCTACATCATTAAAGAAAATGTTTTGTGTTGGTACTTTAGGTTGAGTATATTTATTTTCAGATGCTAATTTTTTGTAATCAACCTGTAAATCAGTATCATTAACTTTTGGATTCTCAAATTTTTGTAGTAAATTTGAAGCACGAGAGAATAAGCCTTTAACGTCAGCGGAATTGAACCGCTGTTTAGAGAACCATTCTCTCATTTTTTGTTTATCAGCATACCTTGTTAGGTTATCATTTATTGCTGATACAACTTGCATATTGTTTCTAGGATAAACACTTCTAACACTATTTACTTCTATCTTACCTAAACCTTTATTAGCTTCAATAGCAACAATAAAGTTTTTGTTATCTTTTTTAATTTCTGTAAGAACAACAAAACTCCCATCTTGTGTAGAGCTATCAAACACAGCTAAAGGATTTTGAACTGCAATTACTAAATTCTTAATCTCTGATAGTTCAAAAGGATGGTTGTCTTGTTTAGATTTATTTTTTAATCTACTTGCTGCTAATTCGATTGGTAGATTAGGGATACCTGCTGCTTGAAGTATTCTAGTAGGAGAACCTAATTTAAAAATATGCCCCTTAGGCAAAGTTCCCTTTTCAAGTTGCTCTAACTCTGAATTAAAAGTATCATTAATGCCTTCCCATTGTTTTTGGAAAAACACGCTATTAGGATCTTGTCCTAATACTTGAGCAAGTTTGTTTGAGTCACTATGTACATTTCCTGCTCCAAAGAATTTTTGAAACGTTTGTACGAGTTTACTAAAAGTGGATTTAGGTAGAGTTACTCTTTTTCCTTCGGCTTCTCGGCTTCCTGAGCTTTCTTCTTCGCTTCCTCTATGTCTTTCAGAACTCTTTTCTTGAACTCTGGATCTTCTCCCATCTTCTTTGCTATCTGAGATTTTAGGAAAGTCCTTTGCGCTTCTGTTAGTTGCCTCTTGCTCATATTGTTTAATTTCGTTGGTTAAATTTATAAAATAATTATCAGACATAAAGTCTAATGAACTCATATTCTCAAGTCTGTTATTCTTATTATCATTTTGGTTCAATACTTCATTAAGTATTTCATTAGTAGCAGGCAACCCTGTTATTTCCTCAAATCGAGCTTTTAAAGAACTCATATCAGCATGGTAACCATTATTTAAAAACACCTGTGCACCAGTTGGGTTTTCAAGAATAAAATCAACAATATCTTGTTCTGTAATTTCAATTCCCGCAATCTCGCTTAATTCTTTTGCCTTTGTGTCTAATGGAGCTCCGTCTTTACGTAAGTATTGAATAGGAATACTACCTCCTTCTTTCGCGTGAACCTCATCTGAGTTTTGAATAAAGCTTTCACGACTAACATGGCCCAAGTTCTCAGCAATTACTTTTTGCTTATAATCAACCCCATTTCTATAATCTTCAATCTCATTACCGAGGATAGTTTCAGCAACTTCAAGTGCGCTTTCTGACTTCTCAGCAATGAATTTATTTGTCTCTTTAACAGTCATATTAGCCAATTCGCTACTATCAACAACACCTTCAACCTCATGAGCACGATTACCTTCTGTTAAATCAGTTTGTTTTGCGTATTCTAAAGCAAGTCGGTTAGATGTTCTTTTACTAGGAGTATTTCCATCCCTATCTTTAAATACAATTCTGCCTTCTTCATTGGATACATTATATTCTCTACCATTGTCAGAAGTTTTGATTATTTTAGGTCTCTCAATTGTTTTGGAGGATTGTATCTCTTGTGTTTTATCATCTCCTTTCTCCTTGTTTTCAAGATCTCCTTGTACTGTGTCCAACTGTTCATTTGAAGATCGAGTATTTCCATCATCAACAATATCTTTTGCTTGTGCTGTTTCATAGCCTAATTCATTTGATAGAGGGGCATCGATGTCCTTTTGTGAACTTTCTTTTCTGTAATTCTCTAAAGCACGTTTTGAAATTTCATTATCTTCAATAGTAATATTCTTAGTACCATCTGGATTCTTCTCTTGCATTAATTCCCTTGCAGCTTCATCTTTTAATCGAATTACTTCTTTAGAATCTAATAGATTTAAAAGAGTATTACTATCTTTATTTAATATGCCTACGCGCTCACTTTCTACTGCATTAAATTCTTCTTTTAGATTAGATATAATTTGATCTTTCATTTCCTGGTCTAAGTTTCCTTTCTGTATTTCCTTAGCCTGTTCTTTCAAATTAGCTTGAGTTTTTTCAATGCGTTTGATAGCATTAAACTCCTCATTAGACATAGAAGAAATATCCTTTATAACCTCTTCTAATAATGTTTGATTTTTTAATCTAGCCTTACTTAATTGAGACTCTGCAATTGTTCTTTCTGATTGTGATAAATTGATATTATCGAGTGCTTTTTCTAATTGAAGTATCTCCTTGTTTACTTTACTGATTTTTGAATCTGAATTAAAAGGTTTAATTCCTTTCGATATAATAGAAGCACCAAGAGGCATCATAGCCCCCATAATTGCACCTGCAGCTGAGGCATCCAATACATTATCAAATACACGTACATCTTTTTTATCTAATGCATATATGTCCATTAGATTCTGCATGACTTCAGTTGCTGCCTCATCAGTACCTTCAAACAATGTGTTTTTTGCTATTTCTTTTGAACTATTTTTAACACCTTGCCACATTCCTTGAGCTATTATTTTTCGCTCTGGCATAGTAGCTGATTTAATTATTCTAGCAGAATTCATTAATACCAACCTATCTACATAAGCAGACACAGTCTCAGATGCTCCATAACCTAATGGAACAAAAGTTTTTTGCCAATAATTATAGTTAGCTTCTCCTGCATCTTCTTCTTCCTGCATCTCTTTCCATTGTGTACCTGTGGCTGAAGCACCTAACGCACCTATACCTCCCACTCCTGTAGACACTGCAGCATATATTGGTATTTGACTTGCTACAGCAGTATTCCAAAACCATTGCCCAAAATCAGCATTTGTATTTATATCCTCTACAGATATTGGTTTAGCAATATCTTCTCTAGTTTCTTTTGCTATTTCTGAGAAAGTCATAGCACGATGCCTATTCATTATTTGATTATAAGAAATATCAACTCCCATAGACTGTTCTACCCAATTTTGGAAATTAAATATACCAGCAGTTAAATCAGCTCCAGTAGCTCCAGCATTCTCAATGAAATTTTTAATCTTGACATAATCTCTTTTTAGTACATCAATATTATCTTTTACACTACCTATATTGTTCTGGCTATTAGCAAACTCTAAACTGACCTGCTGTAATTCTTTTAGATTTCCATCATATTTGCTATACAACTCACTTATCTTAGAGAATTTCTCTACCTCATCATATTCTCCTTCAGCATACTTTTGATTTACTTCTTTTATTTCTTGCAACGTATTAAGTGCTGTTATTTGAAGGAAGTCTTTTTTAGAAAGAATATCCTTGTCCTTTTCAGAAAGAGAACTTAATTCTGAATACTGGTATAGTTTTAATTTGTCCTTATCACTCATACCGAAAGCATCAATATTCTTTTGAGCATCTTTCAGAAAAACCAACTCTTGACTATTAGACTGTGATTTGATTTTTTTATCAATCTTCAGTTGTCTAGCCTTAGAAATTTTTTCTTCTTCTGACAAGGTAGGGATAGGTTCATTATTCTTTTTTGCAAGTTCTACTTCTTTATTGTGCTCTTTTTCTACTTCCTTTAACTCCTCACCTATAGGGTTAGTTTCTAAAGAAAACTTCTCTTTTAAATTACTTTGCTCACTTTTTGGAACACCTGAAAAAGAAACGACTGTATTCATCAAGGCATTTAAACCTTTCTTTCCATAAGCCTTTATATTATTCAGCCAACCAGACTGATTTATAGCATCATCTACATCTTGTATTATTTCTTCTTTCTTTTCATCAGAAACAGTTTTAGCCATTTGAAATTCATCAAACAGCTTAGTTATTTCAGGATTACTTTGTTTTATTTTATCTTGATTCCAAGAAGCAGAACCTTCTTTAAAGTTTTTATATTCACTATGGGTTGATTCTACATCCTTAACCTTTTGGTCTGTCATCTTTTTCGAAAGATCCAAAGATTCTTTTTCTGAATTGTATTCCAAATCTTTGTAACCAACTTCCGAATCCTCTTTTTTTTTTACTCCTACTAAACTTGAAAAATCTTCCTCACTTCTTTCATATCCTGAATCCTTAAATAAACTATAAGCATCTTTTAGAGCTTCTGGATTAGTGTCTATTAATTTCTTAAAATCTTCTTTACTTTTGTTATAACCAGTCTTCTTGAATAATCCATAAACGTCATTTAAAGCATCTGGATTAAATTGTGTATTAGGCTTGTCCATAATCATTAATTGTATTTAGATCCTACATTGCTATTAGAAACAGGAGTATCATTATACTTAGATCCTATCCCTTTATTTATATTTTGTTTTGTATAGTTAGCTCTTTGTTTCAACTCTTCAGTAGTTGAATTAAGCATTTTTGCAATACGTGACTCCGTTTCTTTAGAAACAACAGTCTTCATTTTTTTATTTTCCGTGATAGAAGTTTTGTCATCAGACATTATATTATCAGGATCTAATGATTTAGTAGTTTTACCCTCAGGATAACTACCCGAAATAATCATATTACCGTCTTTGTTATAAGTAAAGTCATTTAGTGTTACATTAGAGTATGTTTTAAAATCTCCTTTATCCTTTACAGAAATAGCCTCTAATGTTACTTTTCCAGTCACAGGTACACTCCTTGCGTCTTTAGCTATTGTCTTATAATGATTACCCCATGTAGCTTTAGTTGGATCAACAGATTCCCCAATAGATACTTTTTCTTTTTCTTCTTTACCTGCTTTGAAATGACGTTCTCTTTGTGCCCTATTTAATGCACCTTGTTCAGAAGTAGTATCTCTTTCTCTTAAATCTTCACTATCTTTAGAATTAAGAATCCTTTCTGTTACATCTCTTTCAATTGACTTTATGATGTTTTCATCTGCTGTTCTGTAATTGTGTCCTAATTCTGTCAAACGAGATTTAGCAAAATCAGTAAGATTCCCTTCTGGACCATACATCATTGATTTAGCAGACACTTGTGCTATATCTAAAGGGATTCCTTTCTTTGTAATAACATCATACCCCTCTCTGTCTTTTGTTTTAACAGTACCAAGTCCTTTAGACATATCAGAAATCATCTTATCATAGTTTAGTTTAGGCTGAAACTCCCAAACTCCAATCCCATCTTTTAGATTGTCCCATGACATCATATCTATTTGCCCATCTCCATCAATATCTTTAAAACCAATAAGAGGAAATCCATTTTCATCTACAGTTCCTAAATAATTATCAAAACCATTAAGCACTTTACTTTCAAACGAAGTATTTCTAAAAAACGAACCTTCATCAACTCCTTTTTTATAATCGCTAATAAGTTTTGTAAAATTCTGAGTAGCAACTTTTAAATTAGAAGGCAGGTTATCAAGATTAGCATTTTCTATTTCAAGCCTAACTCTATCTTCATCTTTTAGATTACCTGTTCTTAACAGATTATATATCTCTCCTTTTCTATTGACCGCTTGCATGATAATTCTACCTTGTAATTCATTCAATGATCCAGATCCTGTATCGTAGTTTTGAGGAACTTTTAAAAGTCTTTCTCTCAACTTTTCATCACGTTGAAGTTGTTTTTCTTTGCGTTGTTCTTCAAACTCTTGCTCTCTTCTTTTCTGTTCCTTATGTTGAATACCAAGTTGTTCTTGCTGAACTATAGTGTCAGCAAGATTAAATCTATTGGGTTGAGATGATGCATACGCATTTGAGTGATTTCCTGCCATGATTAAACTATGTTATTACCTTTATACATATTCCCCTGGGTGGTAAAGTCAATTGGCTTAAACACAGGAGGAGTTATATTTTCAAAAGGATTATAGGTTTGCCCTTGAGGTGTTAATGAATTAGCCATAGATGTTTGATTTTCCCTTGGTTGTGGTGAAGATTTAGAAGTATCCCCTATTGCTCCACTTAAAGAACCTATTCCTGCAATCGCTCCATTAATTCCATTCCACATATTTTGATCACCTGCTGCATATTGACTTTGAAGAGCACCAATATTCTGCATATCACGTTGCTCTTTTATTCCACGAATATTCGCTTCTTCATTAGCTATAGCATATTCTCTTTGAATAACTTGATCGTCTAAGTCTTTTTGAATTTGCCTGTTAGTTTGATTAATACCAGCCTGTAATTGTGGTAAGCCAGCCCCTATTGCTCTACTTCCTCCTCCTTGTAATGCTGCTACCATATTAGCAGTTGTTCTTTGAGTTTCCTCTCGCATTAGGTCTGAACCAACTGTTGATATTTGTATCTGTTCAGCTGCATTGATTAATTCTTGACGTTCATAAGAATTTAATTCTGATTTAGCTTTCTTCTTCTGAGATTCTCCTTGATAAATTGAATATCCAGACGCTGCTACACCCACTGCTGCACTAGTAATTGCTGCCATAAAAAATAGATTTTACTTATTACTTCAATCAAAGATAATAAATAAAATCTATTAAGGTTTTGTAAACGATAAGTTTTAGTTATAACAATCTAATCATTTCAGTAGTTTGTATTGAACCCTCTTGATAATTGACTTCTTTAAAGTACTTTATAAGAGAAGGATTTTTAAGATTTGTATAAACTGCTTTAAATCCATTATCTTTTGCAATAGATGTAAGTTGTTGTATAACTTCTTTTATTGCTTCTTTTCTATCTGATTCTCTATAATCAGGGTTAGAGACGATAAACTCCACCCAACATATACTAGAGTTTGTAAAATAGATATATCCTGCACATATATTAATTTCTTTTTTAGAAATCATTACCCCTGAATTGGGTAACATTTCAATTGCTGGAGCAGGAAATCTATGCCACTTCCACCAAGTTAATAATTCTTGATAGTCTTCTTCTTTTATAATTCGTGCATTAAACATAAGATTTTATAATATTAGAGTTAATAGCAAATAGTTCTAATTGTTCATCATTATTATTTTCCATTTCTACTTCGGCGTAATAACCACGTATATCACCACCTTCTACTCTAGAATCTTTAACAGAAAAGAAGAAATACCCTTTACAAAAACGATCTATTCTTTTATCTATAGTCACATAATTATTTCCCTTCGATTTTACAATTCCTAATGAATACTCTTTCTCATTATCAAGAATAAAAACCTCATCTCCTATATTAGTAAAAGAATCTACTAAATCGAAATACAAGGTGTCTTCTGTGTTGTCAGTACACACACCAATACCTTGTGTTCGTCCATGTAAGTCATCTGTATCTTCATTACCTCTTAAATGAGTAAAGAATCTACTCTCTCTCTTACTAAACTCTTCTTTTACCAGAGAAGTTTTTGTCAAGTTGGTTTTCATTTCAATATCCCAAGGATGGGAACCTTCTATTGAAAAGGTTTTAAATATCTTATCTTCACTATGTATATCATTGAAAACTGTACTTATTTTTGAAGGGTATTTTTCACCATAAAAAGTATTAGTTACAGGGTTTTCAATATCATTGTGAAAATACAAATTACCTTTTCGATTTATTGTAAAGAAGTCATTTCCTGAACGCAAGAAAGCATCAGGATTATAACTAAAAAATGAAGTCCATCCTTTCTCTTTTTCTCTAAATCCTAATGTTATCATGTTTTATCAATATTTTTTTCATCAGGATGTTCTATACCTTCAATTTTACTTTCAGTAAATAAAGAATAACTACCTCCTAATGTTTTATATCTTATCTTAATATCATAATCTTTATACTTGTTTAATCCTTCAAACAAGTACTCTTGATTATACCCTTCAGTAAAC
>NZ_WSPP01000177.1:0-26600 GCF_009767705.1 Myroides sp. LoEW2-1
TGTAGTTCTTGAAATTCCTAAACTAGATGCGATTCTAGAATTAGAAATTTCTTTGATTTTCATCTTAATGATACTTTTTATCATGGTCGTTGAGATAGGTTTGTTAGCCATAACTTTGTGATTTTTAATCACAATTTACACTAAAAAACTAAGCTCAGAACTGTTCAGTTTGCACTGGAATCACTTGTTCAGTTTAGACCGGAATCATCTGTTCAGTTTAGACCGGAATCACCTGTTCAGTTTGCACCGGAATCACCTGTTCAGTTTAAACCGGAATTACCTGTTCAGTTTAGACCGGAATTACCTGTTCAGTTTAGACCGGAATCACCTGTTCAGTTTAGACCGGAATATCCAGCAATTAACGAACTTCACTAAACAGTTGTGAATTGCTTTCAAATTATTGTAAGTTTACTGTGTAATCACACAACGTATTAATTTCTCCAACTGACTTCTTTACTGTTGTGAATTGCTTTCAAATTATTGTAAGTTTACTGTGTAATCACACAACTACAAAAAACTCAATGTAACTATTTACATAGTTGTGAATTGCTTTCAAATTATTGTAAGTTTACTGTGTAATCACACAACTGACGGTGTAGAAAACTTTAAGGATAGCGTGTTGTGAATTGCTTTCAAATTATTGTAAGTTTACTGTGTAATCACACAACAAGAGCAAGAAATCTATGTGCAACTGGGGAGTTGTGAATTGCTTTCAAATTATTGTAAGTTTACTGTGTAATCACACAACGCACCAGACAGATTGAGTGATAACTCCAGAGTTGTGAATTGCTTTCAAATTATTGTAAGTTTACTGTGTAATCACACAACGAAGAAAGTCAAATAAGCAAATAGAAAAGGGTTGTGAATTGCTTTCAAATTATTGTAAGTTTACTGTGTAATCACACAACTGAGAGAGTAAATGCCTTTATACAGAATCCGTTGTGAATTGCTTTCAAATTATTGTAAGTTTACTGTGTAATCACACAACCCAGTTAGGATTATAATCAACTGTTAAATAGTTGTGAATTGCTTTCAAATTATTGTAAGTTTACTGTGTAATCACACAACTACATTGAAATCTATTAGAACGTCTATAAAGTTGTGAATTGCTTTCAAATTATTGTAAGTTTACTGTGTAATCACACAACGAGTTTTTTACATTTACATTTCTATTTCCAGTTGTGAATTGCTTTCAAATTATTGTAAGTTTACTGTGTAATCACACAACAGCTATTAAAGAGCCAACGCATGAGAAGATGTTGTGAATTGCTTTCAAATTATTGTAAGTTTACTGTGTAATCACACAACCGAACAGGGAAGCATGTGCCATACACTGCGGTTGTGAATTGCTTTCAAATTATTGTAAGTTTACTGTGTAATCACACAACTTTAAAGGCTTCAAGTTCTGCTTCGCTCATGTTGTGAATTGCTTTCAAATTATTGTAAGTTTACTGTGTAATCACACAACAGTTGGGGAGGTAAGTATAAAGAAGGGCTAGTTGTGAATTGCTTTCAAATTATTGTAAGTTTACTGTGTAATCACACAACGCACCCCCCGAAATAAAAACACCTGCATAAGTTGTGAATTGCTTTCAAATTATTGTAAGTTTACTGTGTAATCACACAACTACTTAAAAGCTTTTAATTTAACGAACAGAGTTGTGAATTGCTTTCAAATTATTGTAAGTTTACTGTGTAATCACACAACTCTAATAATAACAACAGAAAATGATTCATAGTTGTGAATTGCTTTCAAATTATTGTAAGTTTACTGTGTAATCACACAACGAATTGTTCTGCGTTCATACGCATTGCTATGTTGTGAATTGCTTTCAAATTATTGTAAGTTTACTGTGTAATCACACAACTTAAACAGGGTGTTATAGCCCATAATTTTAGTTGTGAATTGCTTTCAAATTATTGTAAGTTTACTGTGTAATCACACAACAGAGATATACCAAATAGGGTGTACTTTAAAGTTGTGAATTGCTTTCAAATTATTGTAAGTTTACTGTGTAATCACACAACTTGGATCTGGAGTATTAGTTTACAATGAGTGTTGTGAATTGCTTTCAAATTATTGTAAGTTTACTGTGTAATCACACAACGACTCATCAATACACTCATCACAATGATATGTTGTGAATTGCTTTCAAATTATTGTAAGTTTACTGTGTAATCACACAACATGAATGGTATCAATACTACCAGCTTTATAGTTGTGAATTGCTTTCAAATTATTGTAAGTTTACTGTGTAATCACACAACTCGAAATCGTTAACATTTGGGAAAAAGTTAGTTGTGAATTGCTTTCAAATTATTGTAAGTTTACTGTGTAATCACACAACAGATGACAATAAATGTTCATACAGCCTTGAGTTGTGAATTGCTTTCAAATTATTGTAAGTTTACTGTGTAATCACACAACAATAATCGTGTTTATTTAATAACTAAATTAGTTGTGAATTGCTTTCAAATTATTGTAAGTTTACTGTGTAATCACACAACGAGGGGTAGGATTAAAATAAGTAACGCAATGTTGTGAATTGCTTTCAAATTATTGTAAGTTTACTGTGTAATCACACAACTGCATTTTTAGAAGATAGACCAAACAAAGAGTTGTGAATTGCTTTCAAATTATTGTAAGTTTACTGTGTAATCACACAACTCGACGTATATCTTCCAAGCTGATGCCAAAGTTGTGAATTGCTTTCAAATTATTGTAAGTTTACTGTGTAATCACACAACCAATGCTGAGGAGCAACCCTATAAGCGCCGGTTGTGAATTGCTTTCAAATTATTGTAAGTTTACTGTGTAATCACACAACTGATTTCGTTTGTTCAAGACGTAAATTTGTGTTGTGAATTGCTTTCAAATTATTGTAAGTTTACTGTGTAATCACACAACTATGATTCAGATGTTACTGCAGATGAAAGGGTTGTGAATTGCTTTCAAATTATTGTAAGTTTACTGTGTAATCACACAACAAATCTAATAACATCATGTCTATACATACGGTTGTGAATTGCTTTCAAATTATTGTAAGTTTACTGTGTAATCACACAACCTTGAAGGTGGTAGAGTGTTAGACGTTACAGTTGTGAATTGCTTTCAAATTATTGTAAGTTTACTGTGTAATCACACAACAAAGAGGATTTAAGTAAATTAATAAGTAAAGTTGTGAATTGCTTTCAAATTATTGTAAGTTTACTGTGTAATCACACAACACAGTAGTTGCACCAGTTCATAACGTAATAGTTGTGAATTGCTTTCAAATTATTGTAAGTTTACTGTGTAATCACACAACAGTTGACAGAAAAGAATTACCACAAGGCTAGTTGTGAATTGCTTTCAAATTATTGTAAGTTTACTGTGTAATCACACAACAATTTTGATACAAAGATAATCATAAATCATGTTGTGAATTGCTTTCAAATTATTGTAAGTTTACTGTGTAATCACACAACGAGGGGTAGGGTTAAAATAGGTAACGCAGTGTTGTGAATTGCTTTCAAATTATTGTAAGTTTACTGTGTAATCACACAACCTCTTCTAAAGCCTTATAAATAGGGATGATAAGAGCGATTGGATAGTAAATAAAAAGAAAAAAAATGCTGTAATCTACAAAAGATTATAGCATTTTTTTGTTTCTATTAAAAGAGTTCTAATTGTTGCGGCATAAGTGGTAAATCTGTTTCTTTTTTTGCAAAGAAGAGTTCCATTTGTCCAAATTGTTTATCGGTGATACAGAGAATACCTATTTTTCCTTCTGCAGGGAGTTGCTTTTTTACGCGTTTGATATGTACTTCTGCATTTTCTCTACTGGGACAATGTCTTAGGTAGATACTAAATTGAAACATATTAAAGCCATCATCAATTAATGTTTTTCTAAACTTAGAAGCTACACTTCGCTGGCGTTTAGTTTCTGTTGGTAAATCAAAAAATACTAATACCCACATAATTCGATAAGCATTATAACGACTAAAACTCATTTCATCATAGGATAGTGTATTACTCTACTTTCTCCTGTAAAGCATTTGTACAAAGAACTTGTAGTGATGCTTAGTGCAGTCATTAAAGGACGGTTTAACCCATTAATGTAAACGTCTTTTGTAGCGATTTGTAACAAGTGTGCTTTCGCTTCTTTTGTAAGCGCAGATGGGTTTAGGGGATTGCTGATCCATTCTATAACTATTTCATCTATGTAAGGACGATAAGGTTCCATTAAATCATCTGCTAAACAGTAGGCGTTATATTTATTTTGGTGAAAGATTCCAATGGTAGGGTGGAGTCCACTGCATACAATAGCTCGAGCTACCATACTTCTCAGTATAGCATAGCCAAAATTGAGAAAGTTATTTGGTGATGCTCCCTCTCGATCTCTTGTGAAGTCATCAAAAAGCTTTCCCCAATAGTATTGAGCAGCAATACCTTCCATATTTGTACTATCTCCTGATTTTACTTCATTGAGATACTTAAGCATAGGGTCATACGCAAGGTTTTGCTTACTAAGAACTTCCTTTTGTTGATATATCTTAGCTTCTACAGTCTGTTTCCACAACTGCTTTCTTAAAGGCTCTGATATACTTATTTGTTTTTTTAAGCGTTCTGAATGCTCAACATGTCCGCTAATAGGTAACATATCAATCCTAAGGGTAGATGAGATTCATCACAACTAATAATAGCTACATTGTGGAGTTGTAGATATTGTATGACAGGATGAGAAATAGTAATTTGAGGATGATCTAATACCACGAAGCCTAAATCTTCAACCGGTACACTGCCTTTGACTTCTCCTGTTATCGCATCGTCAATCTTGAGTTGACGATGCGATAATTTTAAATAGGAGGGATTGCCAATATAGATAGTTCGTTTGAGCATAATAATACAATTTGTTAATACTCGCCTATATGTATAATTTCGCCAAGATGATTTGTTCTAATTTTTACAATACTCTCTAAGGCATTAGTACTTTTTAATATAATATGTGACTTATTTCTTAATTCTTTTGTATCTGTAACATTGGTTTCTAAATGATGACGGAAAACATAATCCCTTACAGCACTATTTCCATATTCAACTTTCGAAAACTTTTGTACTCTAAAAAGATGTTTACTAATTAACTTATAATTTTCCTCATCGAAAAGATCAATTTCATTAGGGTTAAAATCATCAGAAGGAAATAAGAAAAGCTCATTTTGTTTCATCGTGAATAAGAATTTCCATCCTAAATGTTGGTTATAGGTTTTGTCTATTATTGGTAGTTGTTGATTTACACGTTCAACTACTTCAAAAAGTGAAATAACATTATCTTGTAATTTTCCATTCTCATCTTCATATATAGCGACATGATGATTATTTCCTGTATTTATAAAATCGACAGGAATTTCTTGACCTTTAGAATCCAGAATTGGTTGACCTAAGTGATCCTTTTTAATATGTAAGGCTTCTGCGTTTTTAACACCAGATATAGTCACTCGTTTGATTGCTATTCCTTTTTCTTTGTTTAACCAAATAGGATTTTGATCTAAATCAGAGAAAGCTAATTTGGGATTATTGTCATATTGTTTTAATCTATTTTCTAAAATACGTTTAACACCTTGATCAATTACTTTGTCCACTTTCAAATCTGGTGTAATTTCTTTTCGTATAGTGTAGTCTTCTTCTAACCATATTAATTTAACTACCTCTGGAAGAGTGATGTTTTTTTCTAAATCGATATAAATAGGTGATTTACTAAGGGCATTCTTGCCACCAAATGCTTTTTTGGGATCATTATTATTATCATTTAATCTTTTTAGTAACAGTTTTTTATAAGTAGGGTTGCTAACTAACTCAATGATTTCAGAATTAAATTTAGGCCCAACTTTTTCTTGTTTAGAAACATATTGACGTATCTTACCATACACAGTTTCTTTGTGCAATTGCCCTCTTGGAGTTAGGGTTAGCTGACCTATCTTTTTTCCTTGAATTTTATTAATATTTTTGGTTACAACTTTGTTTTTAGCTTTATGGGAAACCAAAATGCTCTCTAAATATTGCTTAGCGACTTGCCTAAAATTTGGAATAGGTTCTTTGAATACTCTTTTTCTATTGCCTAAACTATCTGTTATTAGCTGGGTTTCTTTAGTTTCTATAGCAATGATATTACTGTGTAGTTTATCAGAATTATTCTTTCTTGCATTGAGGTTGTTTAAATATTGTATGTGATTATGTTTGGTAAATGCTACAGTTAAAGCATCCATAGCGTGGTGACGATGGTCGTTTCGCTTCGTCCAGTCTATAATTATCTCTTTTTCATTGCCATCTTTCATTTCAATTAATTCTGTCAATCCTGCATCCCTATACTTTTGTAGATTTAATTCTTTCAAAACATTTATTAGTCCCCAGTCGTCCCTTAGACGATCTGTAATGCTACCAGAAGTTGAAACTACGTTTCGAGTAATATCAAATAACATAGCTTTTGCTTTTTTAGCAATGTATTGAGTCTCTCTTAAATCTCTTTCTATAAAGCCATGTCCTATGTCGCTTTCTCTCATTAAAAGTTTTTTGAATTTGCTTCTAGAAATGCCTTCAACTTGTCCAAGACTGAACAAATTAGTTATTCTTATTTCAAATTCGTTTGCTTTTTCTTGACCATATTCAGCAAGTATAAAATCATAGGCTGTTTGATTTCCCTTTTTTAGGTTTACATTTCTGCGTACTAAGGTCTTGTTTGAAAAACTATTATCAAATAATTTTGATTGAGGGATAATATGCTCAATGTCATAGTCTTTTGTGAAAATATTTTTGCGTTCTATATATTCATTTGTATATAGATCTTTATAGCCGTTATTTTTTAATTCTTGGTATAATTTATAACGAACGATATCATTTCGTGTAGGGTTTTTTAAACCATCTTCTTTTTGTAAGATTTTGATTATTTTTTCATGGTCTGACTTTCCTTGATTAATTGACTTAGTAAGTTCCTCACGCTCTTTAGCATTCTTTTTTAGTTCACGTGCTAACTCAATACGGATTTCATCAAAATGAAAATCAGGAGCTTTTCCTTGTTCTTTTAACTTTAGATTCTCTCCATCAATTAATGTATTAACAACATTAACCATTTGGTTTAGTATTTTTTCAACAACTGGGTTTCTAAGACTGTTTTTTGGGAGTATAGTTAATTTATTATTTAGCTCTCTGTTATCATTTTCTTCTTTAGTAAGCGAATGTTTCGAATGCTTATATCCAGCTAAAAGACATGCATCACTATACTTATTGTCTTTAATGTATGGAAATATTCTTCTTATAGCCTTAGCTGATAGGTTTCCATAATCATCTTGAAATACAATATTTCCCAAGTATTTAGTTTGGTCAGGAGAAAAGTTGAATTTGGTCTGTAGTAGTTTATATAAGGTATTTAACCCTGTCTTAGAATCATCTTCTTCATAGGAGTATAATAAATGCCATAGTTGGTAAGACCCTTGTTGTTCAAATGCTTTACCTTCTAAAGTAGCGTCAAAGTCTAAAATAGTAGTATCAATACCTAAATCTTTGAAAATAGTATAAATCATTTCTTTGATTTGAGAAGCATCAACATCTAAATCAGTTAATTCGATATCATCTTTATTAAGCTTAATCTTTAATTCATTTCGTATATCATAACCAGCAGCATCAATAATGTCTAGATAAGCATTATATAATACTTTATTGGTATTATTCCCTTCTAGTTCTGTATAGTTTAACTCCCACATTTTGGGCTTACTTTCGATGAGTTTTAGAGCTTGAGCACTTGTTAATTTACCTTTTATATTTAATTCTTCAAATAGATGTGTTTTTTGTTCTTCTGCTAAACAAGTATATTCATTTGTTTCTTTATTTTTTAAAGTCACATTGTGTAATTGTTGCCATATTTTGAATTCTTGGAATAGAGGAGAGGATTTGGGAATTACTCGATTGCCAATAGTCTTACTTTTGCCATTTACAAGTTTTTGGCATTGTTCAAATTCACAAAAACTAATCAGCCCTTTTTGTGATTTTAATTTTCTTTGATAAAAAATAATAGTGTCCCTAATTTCCTCCTTGAGTTCAATAGTTAGCTCATCTGAATAGTATAGAGATTGAGTGTTCCATATTGTTTCAAATTCATCTAAGTAATCTTGTCTATAAAAAACTTGGTTTTTAAGACGAGTATGTGAATTTTCTTTTAGTTGTTGATATAAATATTGGCCTACAGTCAATTTGTTAAAGTATAACTCCTTACTTCTATCACTTATAGCTCCTAAATAACCAGAAGAATTATATATTTGACCATTAATATCAGCAATAACGAAAGCAACTACATCTTTATCTAATTGCTGTGTTAGGGCTTGAACTCGCCATTGATAACTTTGTAGTTTTTTTTCTTCTCTTGTCCCCTTGTTGTCTGCTGTGTTAAAATTATAAGTTACCCAGAATAGTGTTGATGTAGCTTTTCCTCCCTTGTCTTTAATTTTATCTTTAAAGGTCTCTGTAAGTATTTCTGGATAATATTTTTGTTGGAAAGTCCATATTAAGTCAAGTTCTTGATTTAGATCAGAGCGATAATAATCTGGTAATTTCTTGATTCCTTTTTGTAATAGTTCAAGTGATAATTGACCAGGGGTTAATTGTTCATTATAAAGTCGTTTCGCAATCGACATCCCATCGATTAGCTGCCCTTCTTCAGTGTTATTAACTTTGCGACTGCTTTTATATCCACGTTTTTTATTTATCATAAGTAAAACACGAGATAACTCTGAAAGAGATATTTTCTGAGAAGCAGCTTTATCTCTTAATTGATAAGTTTCAAAAGTTGATTGGTTGCCTGTTTCTGCTAATATAGTAGACTTATTTATCCAATTGTGCTGGGTAAGTATATTTATTAAATGTTCGCGTCTTAGTTTGTATCGCTGTAGATTACGACGTGCAGAACGTGATTGCGTTCTTGTAGCATTAGTAGTGATTGGTTTTCCTTTTTCAAAGTTGATTTGCTCGTCCACAGTTAAGGGGTTAACACGTACACCTAATTTTTGTATTGAAGAAACTTCATTATCATTTTCAGCTTCATGAACATAAGCCCAACCAATCGAAGTTGTTCCTAAGTCTAAACCAAGTATTTTTTTCATTATTGTAATTTTTTGTCAGTAAAAAAGATGAATTCTACATAATATTACAACAAAATATTTGAATTTTTATGTTTTGTTATGTAAAAAAAGAGTTTATATTTGTAGGACAATATGAAAGCAATTCACAATAAGGATTATTCCGTTGTGAAAACATTTAGGGCCTCGACTATCTTCGGGGCATTTTTTTTGCACTAATATTTCGCAAACTAATTGTAGGGTGTATTGGAAAATAAAATACCTTTCTACCTGTAAATTAATGTGTGATGAAAGATATACTACTCGATATACGTCAGACCTTACAAGACTTTGCTGAGCCTGCTCTAGTCTCTGCTTCTGCGCGTTTCTTTAAAGAAGGAGAGCAACCCAGAGAATATGGAGTTTCTAAGGAAATACTAGCTAAGATAGGTAAAGAGTTGTTCAACGATGTAAAGGGGAAACCAAAGGAGGAAGTGTATTTTTTGTGCGAGGAGCTATGGAAGTCCTTGTATTTTGAAGAAGCTTATATTGCTTGTATAATAACCAAACGCTTGCACCGTCATTATACTGCGAAAGATATCAATCTGTTTGAACATTGGTTAGCTAATTACGTCAGTAATTGGGCGAGTTGTGATACTTTGTGTACTTCTACTGTTGGGCCAATTCTCATACAATTTCCTCAAGAGGTAGATCGATTAAGTCAATGGGCAATATCAACTAATAGGTGGATGCGCAGAGGGGCAGCGGTTAGTCTTGTCGTACCTGCTAAAAAGGGATTGTATTTAGCACAAGTTTTTACAATTGCACGTTTACTAATGCAAGATAAAGATGATTTAGTGCAAAAAGGCGTTGGTTGGATGCTAAAGGAAGCAAGCCGATTGCATCAAGAGAAAGTGTTTGACTTTATTCTTCAGCACAAAACTGTTTTGTCGCGAACCACGTTGCGATATGCCATCGAGAAAATGCCTTTAAATTTAAAAAGAGAGGCTATGTTGAGGTAAATAGTGCCGTTTCGACCTTTTGCTTCTATGCTTATTTTAATTCTATCTCAACTGTCGAAATATGGCGATAAATCCTATCATGGCATGTGTTCATTGGTTTGTGGATTATTCAAAAAGGCATTAAGTGACTTTTGGTAAATTAGAGTGAACTATATTTCATTGTAGAAGTACTTAGGTGTGTTAAAATTTTAATATATTTACTCTCGAAATGTCAAAAAATAGAAATAAAATGTCTACAAAAGGTATTACCTATAAACAAAGAAACAAGGCAAAAGGAGTTTTGTTTGGAATCAGTTACGTTGTAATAGCTATTGGAATACTTACTTATTTTTTCAGTATTATTGACATTGTCAAATATGTGAACGACCAGATGTATATGGCCGTTATTTATGCTTTTTTAGGAGCAATTCCTCTTTTTTTAATGAAACCTCTTTATAGTGATTCGGCATCGATTACCTATTCCAATGATGTGATGTATGTAAAGATTGGCAGCAGAAGTTATACTGTGAGGTATAGTGAGATAGACAAGATGATACATGATCAAGGAGTCAAACAATGTCTTGATTTTTACAATCAAAGAGGAGAGAAAATTTTGACAATTGCCCCTGTTGTAAGTAAAGAGTCTACTGACGATTTTTACGATGGAGTGATTGATCACATTTACACGAAGAAGGACTTCGAGGCTTCTGAGAAGTGGTATACGATCAAGCGTCAAAAGGTGTGTATTGTTACTTATAAATCAAAATAATATGATTGTATCAGAGAATACTTTTTACATCATTGTAGGTGTATTGGTTTTAATAGCTATTGGCATTTATTTGTATTTTCGCTGGAAAGGCAAAAGTGTAAGTGGCAGTTGGATTACATTGATTATGCTGATGGTGGTGTTTTTTGTCTACCTCTATACTCCGAGAAAATTAGTGGTTGAATCTTGTGAGAATTACACTGTAGAGGTAATCTTGTTACCTACGCAAATAGAAGATGTAAATACTTCTTATGGCTACAAGAGTTATGTGGTTAATAATACTTCAAATACACTGAGTTTTGAATATGTTTATTATGGGAATAATGTTCCAAAAGACAACGAAGTTTCTGTTTTTATTGAACCTGGAGAAGTTAAGTCCGTTCGCGGTTCGAAAATAGATTATATATTGTCAAGCCCCGATAGTAATATTCGAGTTAAAGGCAAAGGTGCTACAAAGACAGTCTTGTCCTGTGATGTAGAACAATAATATAAAGAAAGCAATAGTAAGTACTATTGCTTTTTTCTTTTTAGGGAAGTTTCTTTTTTTTTCTTTTTGAAAGTTCAGTCAAATAAAGTGGTAGAATTGAAGAGAATATTTTTTTACCTTGCTGAAAAGTGGATAGGTAACAAAACAGAACTGATTTGATTAAGTTCATTAAGTGTTTTTATACGCTAATAGATAGATTATGAGTGCTTTGATTTGCGTGCTATATCCTGTTTTAAACAAACTGAATAATGAAAAGACTATATTTTAGACCTCTTGTCATAGAGGATAAAGAACAACTGCTGTATATCTACTCTGACAAAGAGGCGATGAAGCACAGAGCCAGTAAACCATTAGAAACTCTGGAAGATGCAGAGAATATGGTGAAGCAAGCTCATCGTGAATGGGAGAGCAAAACGAAAGTAAGGTTGGCTGTTGTACAACAAGAAAATGATGTGCTAATCGGTACAGCGATGTACTTTTTCGAATCGCCTACAGTTGTCGAGATAGGTTTTTCTATCGGTAAAGACTTCTGGAAGTATGGCTATGGACAAGAGGGAACAGAAGGATTAATGGAGTATATTAAAGCTAATGAGCCCAATGTTAATACCATAGTAGGAATCGCCCGCAGTGCCAATGACAAGTCTATTAAGATGATGCAAAACATCGGTTTTACAGAAATAATGGATTACGATGGGGAAGACAAAAGAAGATTTGAATTTATAGTTAACGGTTAACAGTTAACAGTTTTTGTATTCAACTATTGGGATGACATATCACACAATAGAGATTATATGTTGTGAGAAGTCGATTGATTTCGTATCTATCCTATTGTAATGGTAGATAGCCCATTTTTACATGATTAATAAAAACACCTTATCTTTACAATCTCAATAAAACACACCCCATGAAATACTACTGGAAAGATGTTGTGACAGATAATCAACAATGGAAAGCATTAGAGTTAACGGTAGAAGGATTAACACCTCCGACGATGCAACTGTTAAGTGGTTCGAATTGGAAGATGAAGTTGGTCTGTGAAGATAAACCAGTGATGTGGGGATTGATCAGTAGAGACTTCTGTGATATAGGATTAGTAAGAACCTTTGAGGAAGACAGTAGGCTGATTAAGAATATCAATTCACAAGAAGTAGAGAAACGCAAGGGCTTATCCAGTGAAGAAAGACTAAAGTCGTGGTCTCGCTATTTTGCAGAAGAGATGGTACAGGCTGATAAGCACTTCTTTTATGATTCTATCTGGTTATTCGAGGGGTATAAGGACTTCGCATCCCCTCCTAATTACGGTACTACGATAGCAGCCGAAGATGATTTTGACGCCTTTACTTATGCACATTGGGATAGAGAACTATTGTACTCACGCAGAGTAGATGAGTATTCTGGTCGTCTAAAATGGTGGCGTAAGAAAGCCGTAGAGGGATCACTACCACCTGTATTTGCCTGGTATATTCCCTCACTTGGAGGGTACTGGATTATCGACGGAAATTACAGACTAAGAGCGGCTATCTTAGAGAAGAAAGAGATACCTGTGGTGTTGGCATATTCAGGAGAATACAAAGAAGCCATTATGAATCCAGATTTTCAGAGGGGAATCTTACACTCATTAGCAAAAGCTGAGGGACAACCTGTGAGTCCTAAGACAGCGGATTCGATGAATCAACACTTGGTAGCTGCTTTTGACGATAGACCGTACTTTCAAGGAAAGACGGTGGCTCGCGTGAAGATAAAGTCTAATGAAGAGTGGTTAGCAGAAGTAACAGATTACCTTACGGCTATTGATTATCCCGAAAGAGAGAAGTATATCCAACAGTTAAAGGATGAGTTGTGATTTGAAGTAAGGATTGTGCCTTCGGCAATGGTTTATATCTGATGAACTACCTTGCGTTTTATTGATATACAATTGCTACACAGTACATTTCTTTTACTTTATAAAGAGAGCTTATTTGTATCCTGGTGATTATTAAAAAAACGAAGTAGAACAATTTTATTATCTTCAATGAAGATATAGTAGAGTGTAATTTGCTTTACAATAGTAATTTGGTAAGTGTTTTTATAACCAGTTGGCTTGAATGTTACTTGACCCTGTTTTAGTAGTTCAATAGTCTTCTCAACTGCATTGATAAAGCAAATACTTTCTCTTTTTGTCCATCTTCGCAATAAGAAATCAATATTATCCCAATAATCATCTTGAGCAGTTTGTGACCAAACAATACTATTCATCTTTTACTTCTGAAATAGATGAGGGAACTTTAATTTGGTTTGTTCCATTACAGTATCATGTGACTCAAGAACTTCTGTATCTATAGAAACAAGTGCTTCATCAATGGCTTTTTTTTGAGCAAAGGATAAGTCCTCTTTCTGAATTGTATTCATCATAGATTTAAGTCTTGCAATTACAGTATAGTCATCCAATTCATTTATCCAATGAATTAGATCTAATTTGTCATTATGTAATTTATGTGTGCTCATAATCTATTGGTTTGTCTATAAAATAGGAGGGCTGTTTATTAATAAAAAGGTACAGCATAATTTCTATTTTAATCAAAATTAAACTATTACGACTGTTCTTGCAATAGATTAAGGAATTTTTAATTGTAACTATTCAATTTATTTTCTCTTGATTTTATCAATCTTAGTTCAAGATATTTTACATTATCAGAGTCTATTAATGCAGTAGTCAAATACAGAATAACAAAAATAGTACTACATTTATCACTTGTTAATCCAATGTTTTCTATGCGGTTATACCTTGTAATTTTAGGGTTGTTATTCTTATCCTTGTTCTCTTGCCAACAAGATAAGTATGAGCATGACTATGTTATTTATCACTGTGATCCCGCTAAAGAGCATATCAAGATGTATTGGAAGGATGAACAAGGAGAGAGAATACGCAGTTTAGGAAAGCTAAAAGAAGTATCAGAAAACAGAGGAGAAGAGTTAGTCTTCGCGATGAATGGTGGAATGTTTGAACCGAATTATACTCCTAAAGGCTTATACATCGAAAACTATCAATTACTTCAATCTTTAGATACTTTAAAAGAAGGTAAAGGTAACTTCTACCTGCAACCTAATGGTGTGTTTTTCCTTACTAAAGATAATCAAGCGAAAGTAGTATCAACATCAACATATAGTCATAATACCATGCTTAAGTATGCTACACAGTCAGGGCCTATTTTACTATTAAATGGTGAGATTAATACAGTCTTTACACCAGACTCTGTGAATCTCAATATCCGCAATGGCGTAGGTGTAAAAGAGAACGGAGAAGTAGTCTTCGCGATGTCTAAAGAGAAAGTTAATTTCTACGACTTCGCTAAGCTATTTAAAGAATTAGGGTGTACAGACGCACTGTATTTAGACGGTTTCGTGTCAAGAGCATATCTCCCTTCTAAGAAGTGGGAACAGACTGATGGTGACTTTGGAGTGATAATAGCCGTTTCACGGTACCCTTCGAGGAATTAAGAAAAAGGAATATGTGTCTTCGGCGATAGGTTATATCTGACGAACTACCTTGTGGTTTATTGATTTCCACAGCATTTTTTTTTCATTAAAATCCCTTGATTCCATTATTTGTCATAAGTTGTAAAATTGTATCTTTCGGTTTTAAAACAAACGACAAAACCACACAATAGCCATCATGAGTAAAGACATATTTTATACTGAGTTAGAACAGTTAGTAGAAGCTGGGAATTCGGCAGGAGTACTTGCATTACTTAAAAATACACCATTAGAGGAACGAGTGAAATACACGAAGAAGATCTCTAAGTTAGGAAAGTATTATCAAGAGTACATATTAGAAGAAGGTCACCGAAATGTATATGGATATAGAGGGAGTGATGAACAGCGATTAGCAGTGAACTTGGCGGTACTGACGAGTTGTACGTATAAAGACTTTACGGGAATATGGGGAATAGGAGAAAAGGAGTTTAAGCAAGTATTGGATTGGTATGTGCCAGAATGGTTAGGGGATTATGTTAATGATACAGCCAGAGAAGGATGGATAAGAGCGCCTTTTAACGAGATTAGCTTTGTCTATGAGTTAAATGAAAAAGGAGGGTTTAAGACTCCATTGACTGAGGCTACTTGGGCGACTATAATGGTGAGCTTTAGTACTGTAGAGATATTCGATCAATACCCTGCGTTGTTAGAGCAGCAGTTTTGGTATCTATTTGATCACGAGGTGAGTATTAATTACAATCCTTGGGATGAGGTTATCGTTACCTTAATAGAACAAGGGCGATTAGATAAACAGCGTATTGTGCAGATTGCAGTACAGAGTGCCTTAACACATACAAATCAAGCATTGAGTGGGTGGCATGCTAACTTACTGAGTAAACTTCCCTTGACGGAGCAAGAGCTATTAAGTTTTCAAGAGGAGCTATTTCAACTACTGAATAGCCCTATCTCGAAAGTGGTGAATACAGCTTTGGATATCTTGTTTAAGATAGCGAAAGATAAGGCCTTCCAGGCAGAGACTTTTGTCAATCATCTTCCTATATTGATGAGTAGTACAGTAAAAGCGACTATTAATAAGGTGTTGCGTATCGTGGCTGTATTTGATAAGGCACATCCTGCATATAAGGAATCCAGTGCAATGGCTATCGTAGGGGCTTTTCACATTCAAGATCAAGCATTGCAAACGAAGGTAGGAAAGCAGATTATCAAATATGTGAAATTGAATGAGGAGCTCACAGCACAGTTGTCAGCGTACCAAGATATGCTGATGAGTGAGACAAAGACTTTGTTAGCAGACTATATTACTGTGGAGAATATCACTTTGGGAGAGGCAGTAGAAGAAGGCGAAGTAGAGCTTATGCCTATTGCTTCTATTGATACCGTAGAAGATTTGATATTCTATTTGTCAGCTTGGAAGAATGCAGAGAGTCACTATGCCTTTGAGCAAATGATAGACGCGATTATCAGACTTCAAGGAGAGCTACAAGCAGCTCATATTGAGCAATTACTACCTGCTTTTGACAAGGTGTTTAAGACTTTTAAAGATTTGTGGTCAACGACAACAGTACAGAACGCTATGGCTTTTTGGCTGTTGGAATGGGCGAGAATGTTGATTGCAGAGGAAAATATAGAAACTAAGGAATTAGAAAAATTATATAGCAAATATGCTAAGGCTGAACTATATACTAATAGTGGTATTACCTTAGGAGAGGTAAAGTTAGAGGCGAGTAATCGCTTTAGTTATTACTATGCTGCTCTACGTCCATATTTGACACTGTATTACTATAGCTTACAATTGGTAATGGAAAAACGTGTCTTGCGTATCTTGAGTTTGCCTACACACAATCCTTTTTATATAGATAGTACTGTATTGGTAAACCGATTAGTAGCGTATCAAGAGCAAGGAGAATTAGTAGATGCATTAGATTTACAGATTGCATTAGCACGTATAGATAAAAATACAGAAGAAGCAGGATTAGCTTTAGCTCAGAAACATCTGAAAGGAGAGTTGCTTTCTATCATTGAATTTTACTTAGGCAAGGGTGAGGTGAAGGAAGCGTCAGTAGATTATTATGACGTATGGAGAGGAGCGGCAGCGTTAAAGTACCCTCATCATCCTTTAGAAAGTTTGACTAATGATCGTTATACTAAAGAACAACAAGAATACTGTGCGGGTTGGCTAGGCAATTGGGAAGTGATCGAGGAATCTCATACGTATAAGGATTGGGATCACAAGACAAAAAAACAAATAGACAAGGTGTTTACGCATAAGAAGTTAAAGTTAGAACAGATACCTTATGATATTAATTCGTTTTTAATCTTTAGCCGTGTCAATAAAGCGATGCCAAAGATAGCGATAGGTGATCGCATGGGATCAGTGAATTTAATGGAATTGATGAAGTATCAAATTATCGATACAAAGGTAAATGTAAGTGAATCACTGTTGGCTCTTAATCCAAGACAGGCTGATGCTATCTATATGGCGGTAGTGGAGAAGTGTCTGCATTATGGTGGTAGTGCGACGTTCGAGGTGGCTGAGAAGAGATTGTTGCAAGGAATGTTTACGTACTTATTACAGATGAACAATGTGGTGTTTTCAGAGCAATTTTACTTGTTCTTTGGGCTGGCATTGATATGTGATGACAAGGTAAGTCGTGCTTTCGTAGCGGAGTATTGGATCAAGGAGGCGCTTCGTTTAGATCAACAAAAGGTAGGTAATATAATAGGTAAGGCAGAGGCTAAGGAGTATGTGACGATTAAGCGTTTGACAGACTCTATACAGGGGTTTATGATGAATGTAAGTGTACAACACAACCAAGCGTTGCAATTGCTAATCGAGGGGATATTAGAACAGTTAGAGCCTACTCCTATTAAGGGATTGAAGACTTTGTTAGAGCAGTATGTAGAGGTGCTTCATACTAATAATGCTAAGGTGACGAATCCTGCTGTTATCGCCTTAATAGAGGAGTGGAGTAAGGTGAGCGCTACTAAGAAAATAGCAGTGACACTACGCTCTTTTAATTAGGAATGCTTTCCCTTCGGGGAATTAAAAATTGTTTGCTTTCGGCATGGGGTATATACGGCACAGATTACAAATCTGCGCCAACGCAGTAGAGACGTCAATATTTTGCGTTTCAGTATAAAATGAATGATATGAGTTTAAGAAGTGAAATAGCTCCTCAAATGAAGGTAGCAGAAGAGCGTTACCCTATAGTATTAAAGGCTGTATTAGGATATACTGACTTCTGTGATGAGTATGGAGATGATGATCTTATAGAGTATAAAAGAGTAGAAGAAGAGTTACATCAGTTGACAGGGAAAGATATGTCTAGGTATGACTTATGGGAGTATTGGGAAGGAGAAGGGGCAGAAGTACTTAGCTTTAGAATAGCATTACCTGATCCTTTAGTGGTAAAGGATATTAGTAGACAAGAGATAACTGAGATAGTGACTATTCTCAAGGTATTTGATGTTTCTGAAGAGATAGAAGGTACTACTTTTAAACAACAGTTTAAGTGGCATTTAAGTGATTATTATTACTCTTTTTTGAAGCTAAACTGCCCTAAGTATTCTAATAAGTTCTTTATGCGTAATAAAAATAAGCTAGGAGAGTATTTTGAATATTCTATAGAAGAAACTGTAAATGAATTAATGAAGAAATAAACTAAAGCCTCAAGTAATTGAGGTTTTTTTCTTTTACAAGAATTGGTTACTTTAGAAAGGTTAAACTAATGACTATGGCTATAATTATACTTGAAGCACTAATGCAAGTAGGAGTATTACTTCCCCTTATGATCTTGTTTATGAAAGACAGGGGGAAAAAAGATTTTATGCGTATTGGCATATTTTGCTTTGTATTTGTGCTTTATAGTTTTGCATTAAGGTTAGCTCATGTGTTTGATAGCTTTTATATAATTAAAGGGAATTGGAATTGGAATGGGAAACTATACGGTGTATTATGTGGGGGAGTTTGTTATTTTGCTTTTCGCTCTTACTTTAAACAACACAATTTCTTTACACTGAGGCAAGTACCTGATAGTCAAAAGGGAGTTAGGATAGCTACTTTAAGTATTGCCTTATTGGCTGTATTAGTGTGGTGGTATGCAGGTAATGGAGGAGAGTGGAATATAGAAACATTGGCATTTCAGTTGACCTTGCCAGGTATAGATGAAGAGATAATGTTTAGAGGGGTATTAATGGGATTGTCGTTGTCATCTTTAAAGTCAAATGTGAAGTATATAGGTAATCCAAGTAATTTAATTATAGCTATGCTGTTTGGTTTTGTTCACGCTTTTGTATTATCTAGAGAGTATGCGGTGTCTTTTGATATTGTTTATTTTATACAGACTGGTTTTGCAGGTTATATTTATGGATGGATAGCGATAAAGAGCAGGAGTATCTTGTTTCCTATAGTAGCACATAATGGGAGTAACTTCTTTGGGACATTGACGATGATGCTGAAGTAGGTATAGATTTAATAATTATTTAATTGGGCTTTGACTTGATAAGTGGAATTTGTGTTGTATTTTGTCATTGTTATATAGACAAAATAAAATATGGAAAAAGTAGCTTGTAGAATATGTGGAAATATGGTTTTGCCAACAACTTCACAGAAAAATGATGGTTGTTGTGCTTTATGTGTTAGGGGAATTTTCGCAGAGCAATGTGATGTATGTCAAAAGGCTGTGAATGGTGTGAGTAAGATGCCTGATGGAACAAAGATGTGTATTCGATGTAATATTGAAAGTAGTAAGCAGATGAGTAAACAATGGAGGGAACTGTGTCAACAAACTTTAGAGAGAATAGATATTACTACTTTAAAAGTTAAACTGTTTCCAGCGTATAACGAAGTGTTTGTCAATAATCAATGTCAAGGGTTTTACTATCCGTTATGCAGTTTGAAGTTTTGCAATGTAGGTAGTGAAGTAGAGGAAACTGTTCACATTGTTTCTCATAATGGTTTGTGGTTTGCACAAGAAGGAGAACCTAATAATCCTTATGAATCTTTTACTGTTTTTGAGAAAGTGAAAGACAAGTATAAGTTTCACGGTTCACTTACTAACTTTAGTGGATGGAAATACGTTCAGTTGCTATTTCAGTATTTGGAAGAACACTATACTTCATTGATTAACGATTGCAATTCTTCTGATGCTTTTTTACAAAAGGTATTAAACGAGTATAAAGGTAAATTAGGTGATTTTGATAAAGAATATTACATCACCACCTATTATGAGTTTAAGAAAAAGAGAAGTAAGCTAAAGAGTGATCAATTTGTGCCCTATACGAGTATTTCTTCAGAGATCTTTGCTCCATTTACGGATACTAACTTTATTAGTGTAGGAGAGGAAATTGTAGATTATAGACAAGAAAGAGGAATAGACTGGCCTATTGGTGTATGTTGGTCAGAATCTTTTTTTGGTGATGGCAATCACGTTTTTCTGTTTTTAGATGAACAGCAAGAAAGAGCTTATTTAGTAAATCAATATTCTTAGTTATGAGAAAGCTTGCCTTTTTTTTAATGTTTATTGCCTCTGTACAAGTTATAGGCCAGACAAAGGATACTTGGACTACTTTCTACAATGAGAGTGAAGAACTATTAGGGTATAAAAATAGCCAAGGTGAAGTAATGATTACTCCTCGTTTTACCCCATATATGACTGCTTATCGATTTGATGATATTGCTGGTGTAAATGAGTTGGTTAATGAAAGCTATGAGAGTTATTACCTGCTTAAGGATGGGACAAAAATAGGTCAGGGTTCCTTATATATATTTGATAATATCTTTGATTGTGAACAGGAGGGACTAATCCGATTTGTAAACAAAGAGACTAATTTAGTAGGAATGTTTGATGCGAAAGGAAATGTGGCTATTCCTGCTGTTTACAGTGCGTTAAGCAAGAGCAATAATAGCTTGATAATCGGGTTAAAGAATGCTACACGAGAGTATTGGGATGGAGGAAATCACAGTGGGTGTAACCACTATAGCTTAGTAGAAGGAGAGACGCTACTGCTGACTAAAGACAATAAGATAATAATAGAGAACTTCGATATCGGTTATAAGTCTATTGATCTATTTAACTATAAGGTAAGTCAAACTCCAGAAGAACACAAGAATACAGTTGTGTTTCAAGGTACTGATGGTCAGTATTATTACTTTGTGGATTTAGAAGCTGCTTTTAATGATTTTGTTCATGGCGAATTATTAACGAATCCTACTGTAGATAACCTATTAAAGCATAGTTATACTTCTTATTACAGCTTTGACTACACTAAGCAAGTGACTAATTCATTGGTTCCTACAGCATTTTTACAAAGCAATAAGAAGACTATAGAGAAATACCTTAAAACGATCAATGGTGCGAAACAGGGAGAATATTATATGAGATCAGAAAGTAGTGCTCCCTTTAGTTTCGCTGAGGTCAAGGAGTTAGAACAGTACTTTAATAACTGTAATGAGTGGCGTATGGCAAAGTATCCAATTTTGGTATTAGGGATAGACTCTGCCTCTGCGTTGAATAAAAAATGGAGAAATACGAATCTGACGTTTATTTATCTCAATGGTCAATTCCACTTGCTACAAGTAATTTTATAGGTCTATTTTATTCTCTAATTAGCTGCTTGAATACCTTTAGGGGGATGAATAGATGAAACGGCTAAATTTTATCACCGTATTTTGGTGATGTATTCTAATTTAAATCAGATCCCACTGACGAAAGATGATCGCGTATTTATCTTAATGGGAGGAACGCATACGGCCTTCTTTAATATGTGGTTAGAGCGCAGTCCTAAATACCAACTAATGAATACACTGGATTATATAGAGGAGTTTAAGTAATAAGTTTTCTATTGAAGTTAAGGTAAACATTAGGATTGGCAACAGAATATCAACAGTACACAGGGAGTTTAGAAGGTCAAGATATTTGACTTTTTAAACTCTTTGTGTATATAGAGATTGCGATAAAGTGAATAGTAAAGGAGGATAATCGTATAATAATTGCTTTTTTTATCTATTTCTTAATGATTTGGTAACATTGGTTATTGATGGATAGCCTATGTTTGCATCCGCTTTAATTAAATAATAAACAAATGTCATTAAACAATATTTTTCAGTTTTTAGTTCCTAAGGACAAAACATTTTATCCTTTGTTTGAAAAGGCAGCTAATAAGATTAAAAAGCTTTCACAGACTCTTCATGAGGCTGTAAATGCACCAGCCAAAGAAAGAGAGAAGCTTTTGAAGGAAGTTGAAGTTATCAAGCAAGAGATTGAGGTAATTGCTCAGACGACTCGTGTTGAATTAGGTAAAAACTTCATTACTCCTTTTGATAGAGAAGATATTCACAATTTGATAACAGCAGTGGATGCCATTGCAGATAATTTATCAGATGCTGCTTCGCGTATGCGTTTATATCACATTGATAAAATTACAAAGCCATTACATAAATTGACAGAGGCAAACTTGGAAGCGTGTAATGAAGTAGCAAAGGGATTGTACACACTGGAGAACATGAAAAATCTTGAAGTATTATCTGGTGTATGTAAAAATATCTCGAGATTAGAACGCAAAGCAGATAAGGTATTTGACAAAGCTGTTGCAGATATTTTTGAAAATGAAAATAATGCCATAGAGATTATTAAATATAAAGAGGTAATGACTGCTTTAGAATCGGCAACGGATAGCTGTCGTGATGTTGCTAATGTATTAGAGGCAATCACGGTGAAGTACTCTTAATAAATATAATGGTTTAACTATGGAGTTTATATCAGAGTTACTGAGTAATCAAGCGGGGATAATGCTGATTATCATTATCATTTTGGCACTTGGTTTTGATTTTATTAATGGGTTTCACGATGCTGCTAATTCAATTGCTACAATTGTTGTAACACGTGTGTTAACCCCATTTCAAGCTGTTCTTTGGACTGCGTTTTTTAACTTTGCTGCCTATTTTATTTCCTTATACATTGTAGGTGAATTCAAGATAGGTAATACAATTGCTAAATCTGTAAATGAAGATTTTATAACATTAGAAGTTATCTTCTCTGGATTGATTGCGGCTATTATATGGAATTTATTGACGTGGAAGTTAGGTATTCCTTCTTCTTCATCTCATACTTTGATTGGAGGTTTTATAGGTGCAGCTTTAGCACATGCAGGAAGTTTTGCACCAGGAGGGATAGATGTAATTGTGTACTCAAAAGTAATTCCAATATTCTTATTTATTTTTGGAGCTCCTTTTCTGGGAATGTTCTTGGCTTATTTTATTACCATTGCCATATTGTGGATTTGTAGAAAAATGAATCACCACAAATGCGAGGTGTGGTTTAAGCGTTTACAACTTGTTTCTTCAGCTTTGTTTTCTTTAGGACACGGAGGAAATGACGCTCAGAAAGTAATGGGAATTATAGGTGCTGCTGTTATATTCTATCACGTGCACATTGATATGGATCCTGCTTATACTGTAGAAGGAGTAAATACTTTCTCTGTGTTCGTTGAACATTGGTGGTGGGTCCCTTTAGCATCTTTTATTTTCATTGGTTTGGGAACCTTATCAGGAGGATGGAAGATCGTCAAGACTATGGGGTCAAAGATTACAAAAGTTACTCCATTAGAAGGAGTGGCAGCTGAAACGGCAGGAGCTATGGCTCTATATGTTTCAGAACACATGGGAATTCCCGTGTCAACTACGCATACTATTACTGGTTCAATAATAGGTGTTGGTATTACTAAACGCGTTTCTGCAGTTCGCTGGGGAGTAACAATTAATTTGTTGTGGGCGTGGATATTGACTATTCCTGTTTCAGCTGTAATGGCAATGCTTGTGTATTACTTAGTTTCATTATTTACATAAAAACATTACCTTACTAATGTTTTAGGCCACATAGAAATATGTGGCTTTTTTTGTGTCTTATGCTCATAGTATAATTCCTTGAATAAAGACCTATTAATTAAAAAAAGGAGATGAGTTAAAAACTTATATTGTTTTTAACTCATCTCCTTTTTAGTTTTCTATTTATTAGTAAGAGATCGCTAAGGTGATTGTTGTCCCTTTGTTTATTTTAGATATGATCTTAAAGTCCGCTTTTATCGCTTGTGCTCTTTCTTTCATACTGTTTAAACCTAAACCATTAATGCGGTTTCCTTTAATTCCTATGCCATTGTCTTTTACTTCAAAGACAATCTTGTCATTTGTTGAGGTCACATTGATTTGGCATTTTGTAGCATAGGAGTGTTTGTTTATATTTTGGAGTGTCTCTTGTAGGATATGGTAAATATTTACTTTTTGCAAAGTAGTTAAATGTTCAAAAGACAAGTCATCCTCTAAGGTAATGGTAAATACAGTCTTAAAGTTATTACTCTGTTTATTGACCAACTCAACCAATAGATTCTCAAAACTTTTATTCTTTAAAAGGCTACTTTTAGCTAAAGAGTGAGAAATCTCCCTTACTGTTTGTTCAAGGTTTACTATTTCTTTAATCAACAATTGTTGCATCTCTTTATTGGCAGAGTCCATTTGTTGAAGATTAAATCTCAGCGTAAAAAGGCTATTAATTACTCCGTCGTGTAAATCTTTTGATATTCTATTTCTCTCTTTTTGTATTGATTTGTGTTCGATATTATTGTTCTCGATTAAAAGATTTAGAATTTTCTCATTCTTAGATTTCTGAATATTGAGATTAAAAAGCTCTTTGTTTTTGTTTTTCAACCTAAAATAAAAGATAATAAAAGCTAAACCAATGGTAACCACCGTCGAAATCGCTAAAATAACAGCAATTTTCTGTCTTAAGGATTGGTTCTCCTTCACTAACAGAAAGGTTTCATATTCAATCTTGGCAAACTTTTCTCTCGTTTCTTTTTGTTCAACTTCCAGTACTTTATTTAAGTCGATAAGCTCTTTTACTAATGCTGGAGTAGGATAATCTTTATCGTTTAATAAAATGAGTTCGATTGCTTCTTTTTGCTTCTTAAAGAATTTGTCTTTCTTGGCAAGATCATAAGAGGTCCATGCCCATTTTAGAGAGTTACTTTTATCTCCTAACTCACTATATATATTAGAAATAATCTTTGCAGTATCTGCTTGAAAAAAGATGTGCTTTAGCTTGTCAAATAAATTATACGAAATAAGTAAACCACCAATTACATCGGGGTTAGTGCCATTATAGTGCTGTGCAAGTTGATGTTCTAAATTGATGAAGGCAAAACCTAAATCAGTATAGTTGTATTGTATGTATTCGATTCCCTTTGTGGAGTATTCTACTGCTTTGCTATATTCTTTCGTTTCAATGTATAAAAAAGATATGTTGGCATACAATGCTGAATATGCTAAATAAAACTTATCACGGGGTAGCACTTCGAATTTTCCTTCATCATCTTGAAGTATTTTCTCGGCCTTTTTTAAGTTAATTAATGCTTTGTCAAATTCCCCGTGTTCTATATTGTATAAAGACATTAATTGATAAGCTTCAATTAATAATGGGTTTTTAGGGAAATCTTGTAGTATTTTAAGTGATTTGGACAGTTTAACTTCAGACTCCATTTGGAGTCCCAGTTCATACAATAACCGTGATTGATAAAAATTGTTTTCTGCAACAGGTAAACTATCTCCATTTTTTTTAAAGATGTTTTCTGCTTTCAGATAGTAATAATATACACTGTCTAATTGGCCTTCATCGTGGTAGAAAACGGCTAAATCGTGGTAAGTATTCGCTAACCTTGTTTGATCGTTTTGTTGTATTGCATCGTCATGAGCAATACTATTCAATTTTAGAAAGGCTTTCTTTTCATTGGTCCAACGCAAAACATCTATAACACTGTCAATTAATTGAGCGTCTTTCTTTGTGTTTTTCGAATTTAATGCTCGCTTTGTCTTGTCTTGAATGGATTGTGCAATCGAATCTTTATCTTGTATGTCGCGTTTGATAGCATACAGATTATCTATATCCGTTTTGTATACAGTGTGCTTTTCATGACAACTTATTACAGTGAACAAGATTAGAAATGTAATAGGATAATAAATAAAATTGCGAATTTTATTTGCCATTAGTTTTTCGAAACGATTAAAATGAAATACAAAAATACTATATATTATTTATATACTAAAAAGTTCTTAATAGCTGTATAATCTTGAGTTACTTATCTTTATTGCTTTCTATTAACAAGAATTGCCTAAAAAGAAAAGAGAAGATATTTATTATTAAACAACTTCTCTTTTCTTTGCATTTTATTCATTAAAGTATTTGTTGAATATTTTTATACTATCAATGGGATCTGGCATGCCCATTGGCGCGTTTTCTCTTTCGTAATGTTCAATAAGTATGTTTAATACTTCTAACTCATCAGCTTCAGGAGTATCACTTTTAGCATCTTCTAAAAGCTTTATCCTAATTAATGCCATATGGTAATCTTCTTCAGTTCGAATCGGTTTTATTGTCATAATTGAATTAATTTGGATATAATTTGTACTTGCCTCTGTGGAAGGAGGTTCTATAAAGCTACTAATAAAATTGCGACTTAGACGTCTTTTTACAAAAAAAGAATATTATATACGTCTTATTGTTTAGGTTAGGTTTTGGAGTCAAGTGAACTTTTTACAGTATAAATTGCTTTGAAGTCTTATAAATAGTGATTTTGGAAGTATATTTTTTTGTTAAAAACAGGTTTTGTGTTCTTATTCTTCTAATTTTGTGTTTATAAAAATTAAAGTAAAAAATACCATGAAAGAATTATTAGAAAAAATCTCTGCTGAGTACGACGCATTCCAAAAAGATGCAGCATTACAAATTGAAAACGGAAA
>NZ_WSPP01000178.1:0-6314 GCF_009767705.1 Myroides sp. LoEW2-1
CACCACCACCAGTTGAGGATGTTCCACCACCGCCACCTCCAGCAGTGAAGTCGGTAAACGATACTAAAAAGTTTACAGACCCTGTAGTTGATACTAAGGAGAATGCGAATGAAGAACCACCAAAACAAAAAGATTTCAAAGACGATGTTGATCCTGGAGCTAAAGACGCTGAAGGAGATAAAAAACACGGTGAAATTAAAACTGGTGAGAAAACTGGTGACGCAAATAAAGAGGATAAAGTAGAAACAGATGAAAATACAGTATTCGTTGCTGTACAAGTTCAAGCTTCTTATCCTGGAGGTATGCCAGCTTTCCAAAAACAATTTGTTAGTAGATTTAGAACACCAGATATTGATTCATCTACTAAGCGTATTCAAGTTATTGTTCAGTTTATCGTAGAGAAGGACGGTTCATTAACTGATATCAAAGTTCTTCGTGACCCTGGTTACGGAGCTGGTAAAGAGGCAGTGCGTGTTCTTAATGGTATGCCAAAATGGAAACCTGCACAACAAAACGGTAGAACAGTACGTTCTCAGTTTACATTACCTATTACAATTCAAGTACAATAATCGTATGTTGAAAAATAAATTTGAACAGAAATCGCTATTGCAGCGATTTCTGTTTCTTTTTGGCTTCTGTTTTTTTTTATTGTATGTCGGACTCGGCATTACTTTAATCGTATGGAAGGATATGCCTATAGCTTTAGAATATAATAATCGTATGCTATTTGGTATTTTATTAATTGTTTACGGAGTATTTAGATTCATCCGTTTAAGGCAAGAGAATTAGAATTATTAGAAATAGTAAAAAGGGGACCTGTTTAGGTGCCCTTTTTTACTTTATGCTTTTGTTAAATCATTCTATTTAAGGATGTTTTCTTATAAATCTTTTTATCTTTATAGAACTTAGATTGGTTTAAGTTTGTAATAAAGATTATTTATGAATAGAGTAGTGCTCAAAAGAGCTCGTTTTATCTTGACAATATGTTTGTTAGGATTAGGATTTGCACAGTGTAAAAGTGATAAAAAAAGTGGTTTGGGGTCTAATGATACCAAGGAAATTAACTTTGAAGAGATCGAGGAGACACCAGTTTCTGGAAAGATTTCTATTCTGGTAGAGGAATCTGTATTTCCAATTACAGAGGATGTGGCAAGAGTTTTTGAACATGAATACACACGTGCTAAAGTTGACTTAATTTCAAAACCCCAACAAGAGATATTAAGTATGATGCTCAAAGATTCATTGAGAGTAGCTATTCTTCCACGTGACTTAAATGAACAAGAACTTGCTTTTTTTGTTGGAAAAGTTACGCCTAAACGCACACATTTTGCCACGGATGCTATTGTATTTGTTACCAGTAAAAGCTTTAAAGATTCTGTTGTAGATTATGATCGCGTTTTGAAGAACTTGGTTAAGAGCGATTATCTAAGAGATACGAAAGATTTGCAATCTGAGTTAGTGAAAGATCCTATTTTGGTATTTGATCATTATAGTTCTTCGGTATCTGCCGCTTTTAGAGAAGCAACAGGAAGTAGAGATTTTCCGAAGGATTATGCCTATTTTTTACCATCAACTAAGGATGTTGTCAAATATGTAAATGAGAATCCAAATGCAATCGGTGTTATTGGGCTAAATTGGTTGGTTCAACCTGATGGTGAGTTAAAAGATGTACTTAAGAATATTAAGGTTTTAGGTGTAAAGAATAAGGAGGACGGTATCTATTATAAGGCGAGTCAAAATAATATAGCCGAAGGAAAGTATCCTTTAACTCGTAAGATATACGTGATAGATACGCAAGGTAAATCGGGATTAGGTGTTGGTTTTGCATCTTATATCGCTGGGTATAAAGGGCAGAGAATAGTACTTAAGTCAGGTTTGGTTCCATTTAAAACCCCGCCAAGAGAACTTAACGTTCGCAATGAATTATAAATCAGAATTAATAAACACACTATATCATGACTAAACACAATAAGTTATCACTTACTTTATTAATTGGCGCTTTGTGTAGTACTGGTGCACTTCATGCACAGGACTTAGCAGAGGCAAAGAAAGCCATAAAAGGAGATCAACTAGATAAGGCAAAGCATATTTTAAAAAATTTGATTGATAGTAAACCTAATGAAGGTGAGAACTATTATTATTTAGGAGATATTTATTTGCAAGAATCTCAAGTTGATTCGGCTAAGTACTTTTTTAATCAAGGTGTCTCTGTTAAGAAAAAGGGATCTTTAAATTATATTGGTTTAGGGCAAATCGATCTTGATTCATCGAATTTAACTGAAGCAAAAGACAAATTTGCTAAGGCTGAGAAAGAAATGAGAAAGAAAGACTACCATGAACAGTTACTTGTGGCAGCAGCTTATTTGAATTCGAAGAACCCAAATGTTGAAGAAGCAGAGCGCATAGCTAAAAAAGTGTTGGAGCAAGACTATCAGAATGCTTACGCTTTTTTCATTGTAGCTAAAGCTAATTTGGCTAAAAACAATTATAATGAAGCATATGCTGCTTTTAGCGATGCCGCTATATTAGATCCTAATTTATTAGAGGCTCGTATGGAGCTTGCAATTATTACTAAACGTACAAGGGCTTTTAAAGAAGCAATTAATTCTTTAAATGAAATTAATAAGGAGTTTCCGGATTATGCACCTGTTTACAGAGAGATTGCAGATACTTATTACTTATGGTCGACTACAAATAAAGCTGATGAAAGCGATTTATTGGCTAAGGCAAATGACAACTATAAGAAGTATGTTAGTGCTACTGATAATTCTTTAGAGGCTAAGATGAGATATGCTAAGTTTTTAGCGCAATCAAATAATTATAAAGAGTTAGAGATACTTGCTGAAGATTTAGTAAAGTCTAAAGGAGTAAATGATAGAGTATATGAGTATTTAGCTGTGGCTACTTTTAATAATGGCAATTATGCGAAGAGTAGTACTGCTATTGAAAGTATAAAAAACAAGTCTGCAGAGAATTACCTGCAATTAGGTATCAGCTATTTAAAGCAAGGACAGCATACATACAGTAAAGGTATCGAAAGCTTAAAGAAAGCGGTTCAAGTGGATTCAAAAATAGCATCTTCTTTTAATACTTATGGAATAGAGCTTTTTAGAGCTGATAAGTTTCAAGAAGCTATTGATTTGCTAAGTATCTCTGCTGAAGTTAAGGATCAAAGCAATTATAGTTACGATAACTATTATATCGCTTATTGTTATTATTCTTTAGGATTAGATATGAAAGAAGGTCAGGAAGATTACATGAAACAAGCGGTTAAATACTTTGATCGAACTATTGCAAGTGCTCCTAATATTACTGAATCTTATTTTTTCCAAGCGAGAGCATATCGCAATATAAATAGCGAAGAAGCATACGAAGCGCGTTTCAAAGCTTATCAAACATTTGAGAAGGTTGTTTTAGCTAATAGCAAGGAGACGGAACTATCAGATAGTGATAAGAGTCGTTTAGTTGAAGCTTATAATGCTATGGGGGCTTATTATGCTAACATAGATGATATTTCTAATGCAAAAGATATGTTTAATAAGACATTGCAATATGAAGCAAACAATGAATTTGCAGTACAGACATTAAAGGCAATTTCGAATTAAGTGTTATAATTTTAAAAAACTTATTTGTATTCTAACAAATAAGTTTTTTTTATTTAGGAAGTTTATACCTTGAATATGCTTTATCTTTGTAACCATTAAGAAGATTAGAATATGTTACAAGAAGAACGTAATCTTGCGTTACAAGAGGGTAGAGTATTGCCATTAATGGAGGAGTTTTATACTATTCAAGGAGAAGGATTTTATTCGGGAAGTGCTGCTTATTTTATACGTTTAGGGGGATGTGATGTTGGTTGTCATTGGTGTGATGTTAAGGAAAGCTGGGACCCAGAATTACATCCATTAACTAAGATTGAAGATATCGTCGCTAATGCTTCGTCAGAGGCAAAATTGGCTGTAATAACAGGAGGAGAACCTCTTATGTACAATTTAGATTACTTAACTTCTAAATTGAAAGAAGCAGGTATGCAGACTAATATTGAGACTTCTGGTGCTTACGAAATGTCTGGAGATTTTGATTGGGTTTGTTTATCGCCTAAGAAAACTAAATTGCCTACTGAGAGCGCTTATGCTGCAGCGAGTGAGTTAAAAGTTGTAATTTATAATAAACACGACTTCATCTTTGCTGAAGAACAAGCTGCAAAGGTAAATCCTAATGCTTTGCTTTTACTCCAAACTGAATGGGGTAAACGCCAGGAGATGATGCCACTTATTATAGAATACGTTAAGAATAATCCCAAATGGAGAATCTCTTTACAAACACATAAGTATTTAGATATCCCTTAATATGTATTTCATTTACCAATTATAAAAATTAATTTAATATGAGAAAACTACTATTTACTTTTGTTGTAATCTTCGCATCTCAAGTGAGTTTTGCACAAGATTTCAAAACTGATACTAAGAAGTATATGGATATGAGTGGGCAACTTGCAATCTTTGAAAAACTTACAAGTCAGTTAGAAGAAAATATACCATCAGACAAAAGAGCAGATTTTAGAAAAGATCTAAATGCAAGCTTGAATGTATTAAAAGATAAGATGGCTGATTTGTATATGAGTGAGTTTACACATCAGGATGTAAAAGACCTAATCCAATTTTATGAAACACCTTTGGGAAAGAAACTTTCAACTAAGAGTACAATATTAATGGAAAAGGGTGAAAAAGTAGGTCAGGAATGGGCTATGGGATTACAGGGAATTATGATGAAGTATATGCAATAAAATAGAAAAAGAGGAACTAAGTTTCCTCTTTTTTATTTTGTCAAACCTACTGTATATGGCAATAAAAGGAAAATCACTTTTAATCGTGATAAGCACAACTTTACTGCGATGAGCAGGAAATGGTGAATCGTATTGAATTACAATTAGATATATAGCTTAGCTAAGTAATCACAATTGTCTCCTTCGTAAATTAAATCACATTCAAAACCATTTGCATGGGCAGCATTTTGCAAGGTGTTATAGTCCAGGTATAACCAATTAAATGGATTGTCAATTTCCCCTTTGTATTCAACTGTAAAGGTTAATTCTCCATAATAATCTTTGTTCTCCATTGGTATCCACACGCCGCCATCTTCATCTGTATCAAACATATAAATCAAGTCAGAACTGTCTATTAATATTTGTCCACCTGGATTCAATAACGTCTTTAAATGTGTGAGGTATTTTGTTGTATTTATAAGTTTACCAAATATCCCTGTTCCATTCATTAACAGCAGTATAGTATCGAAAGTTTCGTCTTTTAAATCTAAAATATCTTTTACTTCAGCAGCTTGTATTCCTCTCAAGCGACAAGCTTCAATTGAATTTGGTGATATATCAATGGCTTTTACATCGAAGCCTTTCTTGATTAAATGCAAGGAATGAGCTCCAGCACCGCAACCTACATCAAGTATCTTTCCCTTAGCTAAATCAAGTGCTTTTTGTTCGATTTTAGGCATTTCTTCATATTTTCTAAAGAGATAATTAATATCCATTTCTTCAGATTCAGAAATGTCTGTTTCTGTGATTATATTCTGTGGATTATTATTTGTTTGGAAATCTAAAATTGCCTTACCTAATAAATCTTTCATTGTAATTATTGTAAATAAATTAAATGGAGGTTGTAAATTTGCATCAAAATTTAGTTGATGGATAAAGTATTAAAACAACTTCCTACACTCGCCAAAGATAAGCATAACGAGAATAAAAAGTATTTCGATAAGTTAAAAAAGAAACCTCCTAAGGATCTCGATTACAAAATGGAAGAAATACACGAACAAGTTTTTGATCGAATAGATTGTTTGAGCTGTGCCAATTGCTGTAAAACTACTGGACCTCTTTTTACCAATGCCGACATTGAAAGAATAGCAAAGCACCTGAGATTAAAACCCCAACAGTTTATCGATCAGTATTTGCGTATTGATGAAGATAGGGATTATGTTTTACAAAGTGTACCTTGTACTTTTTTGGATGCTGATAATTATTGCATGATTTACGATGTAAGACCAAAAGCTTGTCGAGAATACCCCCATACAGATCGCAAAAAGTTTAATCAAATAACCAATCTAACTTTAAAGAATGTAGCTATTTGTCCTGCTGCTTTTGAAGTTGTAGAGGAAATGAAAAAAAGAATAGCCTTAAAATAATTATTATTTTAAGGCTATTCTTTTTATTGGTCGCAGACTGTAGTTAAAACTATGCACTTTAGTGCATTTAGCTTTCAGCTTCTAAAAATGTTTACCTTTGATATATGGAATATCAACGAACC
>NZ_WSPP01000179.1:0-33148 GCF_009767705.1 Myroides sp. LoEW2-1
ATAAAAAGCCATAGCATAAAGTGATAAAAGATTGTTCCATGTAAAAGAATCTTTCGAGGGGTAGGATGGACTTGTTATCATAAAATATGCTAATAGAACACCGATTATTCCAGCGATTAACATATCTCTATTATCTTTTTTTAGACGTTCTTTTTTTTGTAAAAGATTGTAATATTTTTCATTCATAGTCTTTTTATTTACTTATTTTTCGTTTTAAGACATAGCCAGTTTGTATATTATCTGCATTGAGAACTTGAACCTTAAAAAAATACTTAGTAGCGCCTATACTATCTAAAGGTTGTCCTTGTGCTAATTCACCTATAGGGTGTGTTTGACTATCAGGAGAAGGATATAAACTAGTTTTAGAAGTTGTTTTCCATTTTGTAGTTTTTATATCTTTGGGTTTAGCAGTTACTTTCTCTACTGTGTAAGGGTTGAAAACAATAGCAATTAGTAATGCAATTCCTACAAGTTTTAAGATATTAGCTAACGATAAAGCTCTTTTTGTCTTTCTATTTTTTAAATAGTCTAGTTGCCTTTTTGAATAGTCTATAAAATCAAATAGTTGATGACGTTTTTCAATCCAATTATCAACATTAGGATTGAGAATAACTCTTTTATGTTTGGTGTTTTCTTGGGAAGAGTGTGTTTTATAGTTGTAATTTAGGTCATGGTTAGAGAGTAGATTCTCATATGCTTGATTAATTTTCCTAAACATATTAGTAAAAAACTCATCTCCACCGGTTCTATCAGGATGATATTGTTTTGCTAATTTTCTATAAGCTAGTTTAATTTCATCAATAGAAGCATTTTCTTCAAGGCCTAATATAGTATATGATTCTTTTTTATTCATTTGCTTTTAATTTATTTGTTGCCAAGTAGTGATCTGCTCATCCCATATATTGATAAGCAACTTATATTCTTGTTTAGAATCATATTTCCAAACTTGCCCTTGTGATCCATTAAAAACGATATCTTTGGGTGTTCCTAAAGCAACTTTAAGTAGTATTATAGGCATACCTTTATAAATTTGTCCGTTGAATGCACTCTCAACCCAATCAACAGGATAGTATTTAGTCAATTCATCTTTTAATAATTGATTATTGCTTAAGTAATTCTGTTTTGCTTTGAGTATTTTATTTTCTAAAGACTCTATTTTCTTAGCACTATTTCTTTTTTGTTTAGTATCTAAAAAGTACAAATAGATGAAATAAATTAAGACTATTAATAGTCCTATATAGAAAAGAGGTTCTTCAGGTTTTACTGCTTTCTCCATGATATATTTGCTAATAACATTTGCAAAATTACATTAATTTATCAAAAAGACTATTTTTGTTTAGTTGTATGCAGTAATTCAATCCTTAAATTAGTTTAAATATTTATGTTTTTATTAAGCTTTTTTAGACCATATCTACTGACTATATGAATCTTAGTTTAATACTAAAGTTGTTTGTTTTAGAAAATAACAGAACTATTAAATATTAAAAACCTCCCCACTAATAGGGATTGTCTCCTTCTACTTATCTCTTTAATATTGTTACTTACCAAATACAAAAATGTAAAGTATGAAACTAGCAGTGTTAAGTACCCTTTTGATATTGATCTCTATCATAACTTATGCTCAAGTAAGAAAAGACAAATCCTCTTTCAATATGCCTGAAGTAGAACCTACTCAACTTATTGCGTTTTTAACTAAGCAAAATGACTTTATTTATGTAGATAGGGATAGTTTAAAGCCTATTAATGGGATAAAGTATAAAAGTGCGTCTATGTATACTTCGACAGGTTATGCGATGGTTATAAATAATAAGGGAGCTTTTGTTGTTATAGATACCAATGGAAAAGAAGTACTTGAAGTAGGAGAGAGTGAGATAGAGATAGAAGTTGTAAATGGATTGACACTCTATAAGAAAAGTAGAGAATACCAGAGAAAGATGCCTATCTGGAATTGGGAGTGGAATATCTTAGGAGGAGCTATTAAAAAAGAACAAACCTATCATAGCATTGAGATTGGGGTGATTGAAACCAAGCAGGTCTTACTGCAAAAACAAGTCCCTTATTTAGAAGATAGTTACACTCTAAATCCAGTGGCAGTAGATGATGAGCATATTTATTGGAACAAGACACTTTATGTAGTTAAGAATCAATACTTAAAGAAAAAGGATGTTGATGTGATAACAACCTTAGACAATAAGCGATTTATAAAGGGATTTAAAGACTCTTTTTCTATTTATGATGTACAGCAGAAGGAAGCAATACATCAAGACTTAGAAGGTGTTAATACGTTTAGTATAAAGTATGGTAATGAAGACCTTATACTGGATCAGTTGATGCAAGAACGCTTTGAGCCTATTGTACCAAAGTTGTTAAAGGATGTTACTACTGGGAGTGTCTATCCATATCCTCAGTATGACAAGGCTTTTCCTAAAGAGATTAAAACAGCAACGCCTGAGCAAGCAGCCTTTATAAAGAATGCCTCTTTGATTTATTCTATTGCTAATTCTCCTTATTTTTTAATAGGTGTTTTTAACTATGATCACGATATTTGGGCTTATGATTGGCTTTATCTAGATATACATGGTCAGGTGGTAGAACAGTTTGATTTGGATAGTTTTAAGGTGTCAGATCAAATAGGCAGGCTTGTATGGCCTTCTAAAGAAATGGTTATACCTTATCAGAAAGTTACCTCTGTAAAGTATTATACAGGTAGTGATGAATTGTATCTTGTCAACATAGAGGGCAAAGAAGGTGATAGTAAGTATGGGGTCTGGGATAGAAAAGCTCAACTATGGAGTATAGAACCAGAGTATACTTCTATACTTGCTTTGGATATTTCGAAAGGTATTTATGCCTTGCAGAAAGAGGAAAACTATACACTCTATGACAGTAAAAAGCAAGAGAAGCTAGGTGTGAAGGCTTATCAATACATTCGTTCAGACGGTTTAGTTCAAGTAAAACTTGAAGATAAAACAGTAAGTTATTATATCGATATTTATACTGGTAGAGCGTATTTAGAACAATAAAGAGATGAAAGAGAATACTCAGCTAGTTAGTGAGGCTAACTAACTGAAATTAATAGCTGTGAATGGTAAAGAGTATAGAGTAGATGTACTGGATTATCAAAGCAATAGGTTTATATCTAAGTTCTCTTTATTATTAATAAAGATGCCTTGTTACTTCATACATATTGTAGTAAAATTAGAAAACCACTACTATCAGTGAGATGTTTTTAAGACAAGAAGCAGTACTTTTAACCAAAATATAGCAATGAAATACCTTATGATTTTAGTGTCAATATTTGCTTTGTTTGGCTGTCAGACTAAGGCTCAAACACTGGAAATAACAACTATACATATTGAGCCAAAACGAGTAACTCAACAAGTACCCGATAGGGGTAAACAACATACTTATACCACTTATCAGGAGGTTACAAAGAGATCTGTACCTGCTGTTTCTTTAGTGTCTAAAGAGGATAATGTATTGCGATTTAGCATACAAGGAAATATTAGTTCTAGAGGGTTACAGATTCACAAAGTTTCTAAGATACGCTTTGAACAAGCAGAGCAATTAGGCAATGGTATAACGCTTAAGTACTATGTAAATATTAAACACATACCTGGTAAAGAAGGAGCTACTATAGCTGGGTATAACTACAGTGAAGAAAAGGAGTATAGGATACCTACTTATGTGAAAGTAATCCATATAGAAGTATATGAAGAACATCCAAATCAAGAAGCTAAGTTAATTGCAAAGAATAAGTTTGACTTTTTTGCGAAGATATAAATTATAGAAATGAATATAGATTTTAAGGCATTAGCTATCCAAATAGAAGCAGCTACACGTAAGGCTTTTCAAGAAATAGTAACGGTTCATGGTAGCGAAGATATCTATGGTTTCGCTCTATATAGTGATGAGGGAGCGATGACGGTTTGTCCTTCTACCAACACGCAAGATTATTTAGAGACCAAGCCAAAACAAGATTATGTGTACTATAAGTATGAACCGGCTGAGTGGTGTTATGAAGGAGATGGAGCAGATGAAGATTTCTCGGCTATCTGTAATACACTTTACAATGCTCTGGAAGGTGACTTTTGGGCTGAAGAAGAAGATTTTAAAGAAGAGGAATACGAAGAAATAGATGATGAAGAGTTTGAGGCATTTCAACAAACACTATATCAGACTTGTATTGCTGTTTTGGTCAAGTTAAAACAAGAAGAATTCTTTAAGCAGATAGTTGGAAAAGACATCTTTTTGATGTTTTCTGAAACAGATTATGAGTATGATCGTCAAGAATTAGAGGAGATGATCATTACTTTAAATGACAATCCTTATCAACAAGAATATCTAGACTGGATGAAAACTTGGCGCAAATAGAATAACAAATAAAAAGTAGAGTATATAAATGAACCCATTAATAAAAATATTCCCTGAATACGAAGAGGTATTTTATGATGATATAGAAAATCACAAGAAGTATTTCTTGCCGATCTGTTCTTTTAATTTAAAATTAATAGATACCACTAAAGATACGTGGTTGCACATCGTGTCTGTCAAAGAGATTTATGATGGCCGTGTAGGAGAAGATACAACAGATTATCACACCACATTTACTAAAGCAGATATGTTTGGTTTTGATGTAATAGATGGTAAATATAAGTTTGATGCTGATTGGAACTACTTCTCAGTAGATACTGTAATAACAGCAGAAGATTATGCCCAAGACTATTCGGGATTAGAGATAGAATACAATAAGAACGAGACCATCTATCAGCTTAAAAAAGCGTATTATCAAAAGTATGGTAAGTTATGTGATAAAGATTATGATCGTCCAGGCTTACACGTAGAAGACATCCGCAGTTTAGAGCGTATGCGTCAACTTACGGTAGAGGATATGGATAATGGAAAACATTCAGATTACTATATAGAGCGTTTAGAACGGAAGATTTACGGTCTTTTCGAAGAGTTAAATACAGCAGGCCTTCCTTTAGAAGACTGTAAATACGGCGGAGAAAACATAACAGAAAAGCCTTGTCACAATGGTGAAGTACTGCCTCACATCGCTACGATAGAAGGATATGACTTTCAACAGAGTGCTGCTGATATGTTATTCTTATTCTATGACCCAACTATAAATAAAGCGGTGATTTGCTTAGAATATACCTAAAACTAAAATAATAAGCTGTTGTACTAAAGTCATAATAAATGAATATAGAACAATTAAAAGAGAAAGCGCAGACTTTGATTAGAGAAGCACACCTTTTTGTGAAAGCAATAACAGGTGATGAGCCAGCCGCTTATGTTAATGAAGAAGAAAGTATTAGCTTTATAGTCAAATGTATGAATCAATGGATGGCTTTAATAGAGAAGGATGAGGTATTCTCGTTTGACCCCATTGATATCCAATTAATAGATTTAACGAAATACACAGCTCTAACGACTAAAACTCAACAAATATACCCAAACTTCGAGCATCTAATGCATTTTGGAGATGTTGAAGTTCAGCAGTGGATTAAAGATAATGATTGTAATAGTAATGATCTATCTGATTTACAATCTATCTATAACGACGATTATATAGACTTATGGATGCAGAGCCATCCGATGTATAATAATGAGGAAGTATATGGATATGCAGAAGGCTGGGCTATGATCTGGCCAGAAGAAGATACTCCAATGCAATGGGATGAAAACTTAACGTTTAAATATCAGATAGGATTACAGTATGAACCTTTTATAGATATTTATTTCAATAAGAAACAGAATAAATATATTTGCATTGAGCGTAACACCTAATCCCTTTATTTTTTGAAGATATTTCGAATCCTTATTGTGTCTGTAAGGCCTTATTTAATTGGTATCGCGGTTGTAGTAGTGTGTACATTATCTACGTCGTCTGCGTACGCACAGTCCTTACAATATTGGGAGAAACAATATAAGGCAATTCAAGACAAAAATAAAGCACAGAGCAACATCGTTATCTCTTATCTATCTGCTCTTTATGCCAATAAAGAGTTTGAACAGGCAGAACGTGTGCTTACCCGAAGTATCGATACAGCATTAAAAAGCGAAAACTATAGTGATGTCAGTATTCTGTACTGCATTCAGGCGATGAATTTGCGCATTATGGAGAATACTATAGGAGCAGAGAAGAGTCTTGACTTAGCTAAGCAGTACAGTATAAAAGCAAATGATGCTGAGACTAAGGGATACCTAGCGTATAGCGAGGGATGGTTAAGTAGTCGTAATGGTTATCATGAGAAGGCTGTAGAGTACATCATTACAGCGATCAAGCACTACGAATCAGCACCTAACTCAAATACGCTGAACAAGAGAAAGTCTGTTGCTAATAGCGAGCTAAGCGTTATCTATAACCGTTTAGGTGAAGAGGAGTTGAATGAAAAATATGCCAAGGCTTCTCTAAGCTACGCTTTATTACAACACGAGCCGCAGACTAAGTTTTCGGCTTTTATGCAAATGGGTAATTTATATGATCGATTGTATAGTACTCATCCTGATCATGTGAATTATAGAGATTTATCGGAGCGCTACTTTTTACAGTCCATAGATATCTTTAATCAGAATAAAGAGGTCATGTATAATCTCTCTGATTTGTCTTTTGCCAATAATAACTTAGCTAGTTTATACCTGTATTCTTTTCCTGACACCTATCGCTGTAAAGCTTTAGAATATGCTAAAAAGGCTAATGCTATTGCACTAAAAACACAGCGGGCAGATCACATAGCATCATCTTATGGGATTATATCCTCTGTTTATTTAGCTGAGGGGGATGCTAAGAGAGCTATTTCTTACTTGTTAGAAGCAAAACAAGCTCTAGAAAAATCAAGTATCGCAGATCGCAATATAGAATTAAATATATATGAATCTCTTGTAGAGATATACGCAGAGTACGGCAATTATAAAGAGGCTTTTCACTATCAACAGGAGTACTTGGAGTTATTCAAGAAGTTGTATAACCAAGACAAATTAGAAATAGTAAGAAAGTTAGAAGCTCAGTTTGACAAGGAGAGACAACAACAAAGGTTGGTCAAACTTCAATATGAATCAGAGAAGAACAAACAACAGATTGCGCTAATGCACGTTTTAGCTCAGCAGAGAGAGCAGCTGTTGAGCAATCTAAAGTTGATAGAGGAGAATCAACGTAGCAGGCTGAAGTTCTCTGAGCTAGAAGCACAGAAGAATGCTCAACAGCTACGTCTATCACAGTTAGAAACAGAACAAAAGAATAAAGATTTATTGACATATAAGAGTATTGTGGCTTATAAGGATAAGCTCAACACTTTTTATGTAGCTTCTATGATATTCTTTATAGTAGTGGTTCTTCTATTATTATATGCCTATAGACAACGTCTAAGGACTATGAAACAGAGAGATACACTACATCACTTAGCCATCGAGAAGGAAAAACAGAACTCTAAAATATCGACTTTAACAGCTCTTTTACAAGGGCAAGAACAAGAGAGAGGGCGTTTAGCTCGTGATTTACACGATGGTTTGGGAGGACTACTCTCAGGTACCAAATTACACCTTACACAATTAAATAAGAAAGTAGGTGAGTCAGCACAAGAGGGATTGAATAAGTCTGTGGAGCAAATAGATGCTGCAGTCACAGAGCTGCGCAAAGTAGCGCATAATCTGATGCCTGATCTATTAGTTAATTACGGACTCAAAGAAGCGTTAGACGAATTTGGCATTCGTATGTCTAATGAGACTTTAGATATTCATATCGAATTTCTGAGCTATACGAGTTCCCTATCCCAAGACAAACAATTGTTGGTCTATCGCATTATACAAGAGTTAGTAAACAACGCTATTAAGCATGCAGAGGCCTCTCAGATTATTATTCAATTGGTAGAAGAAGAACACGAAATTATTGTCACAGTTGAAGATGACGGAAAAGGCTTTGATACTAATAAATTAGATTTGAAGAAGTCAGCTGGTTTTCACAATATACAATCGCGCATACAGTTTATGAAAGGGACACTAGCTGTGCACTCAGAAGAAAATATAGGAACAAGTGTAGAATTTAAATTTCCTAAAAAGTAATTATGATAAAAGTAGCTATTACAGATGATCATCCTTTGTTATTAGAAGGATTAAAGAATATATTGAGCAACCAAATAGAAATAGAGGTAGTCGCATGTTTTTCGGATAAAGAAAGTATGATGCAAGGGCTGCTAACTATAAACACAGATATCATACTATTAGATATCAATTTAGCAGATATTAATACCCTAGAATTAATAAAACCGCTTAAACAGAAATTTCCACACATAGAGATTATCATGTTAAGTGTACACAACGAATATGCTGTTATCAATAGTAGCTTAGCAGAAGGAGCCAAGGGATATATTCAGAAGAATGCTTCAGTAGAAGAAATAATCCACGGTATACAGGCTGTACACACAGGTCAGAAGTATTTGTGTTCTCAGTCCACTATTGTATTGGATAAGAAAGAAGAAGTGGGTTTAAAACAAATCCCAAAACTGACTCGTCGTGAGAAAGAGATCTTAATAGAGGCTGCATCAGGATTAACAACCAATCAAATAGCAGAGAAGTTATTTATAAGTCACCATACGGTAGAGAGTCACCGCAAAAACTTAATCGAGAAGTTTCAAACTTCTAATTTGAGTACTGCTATTAAAATGGCAATAGAGTATAATTTGATTAAAAATTAGGCTTGTAAAGTTACCATGTATGAATATGGCAATACATGTTCACAGTGGATTAATATAGAGCTGATTATATAACAAAAGCCAGATTCATTTGAATCTGGCTTTTTAGTAATCTATCATTTTCTTACTTAAATTTTAATGCTGCGTGATATAAAATGATCGCCTCTGTAAGGTTGTAGTGTTCATCGTATACAGGAGAATAGAAATATACATATACTGTATCTTTAAATTTAGATAAGGGAACTGTTTCATAACTGGATAAGTTATTGAGTACTTCTATTGTTCTTTGTCCCACCCATTCTTCTGCATTTCCTTTAGGAGCACTATCAAAGCGGTGTTCTATAGCGTTCTTATAAAACCAATAGGTAGGCACTTGATCCGAAATGATTAATTCTTTATTGGGATTGTGGTTCTCATCAGCAATGGCAAATGAATTAAACCAAGGCACTTCTAAGTCTGCTTCTCCTATAGCAGAGCGGTATAAATCTCTATCATAAGTAGCACCTATTAAGAATCCCTCAATGTTATTAGAAGTAATTTCAAATGTAAATGCATCACTTTTTAGGTTGATGATACCATTGTCCATTGGAATTACTTTTCCCTTCTGGATTACCTCTACCTGTAGATTTTCTTCTTGAGCCCAACTGCTTATTTGTACGAAAAACAGCAATAGTATGCTCAGACCAATTCTTTTCATAATTTTTTTCTTTGTGAACTTTGTTATTGCAAAGATAAGATAGTTAAAGTATTAAAGTAGTCGCTGTAATTGGTGATATTTCAGCGATTGGGGGTTAGCGGATTGAATACGATTTCAGGTTTGATAAATTCAATGAGTGATAGCTCTTCTCTTTTTGTAAAATACAGACTTGGTAGATTGTTTAGTTCATAACTTCATCGGCTCTATAGCTTTCATTCTTAGTAATTTATTTACCCAATAGAATTCCCAATAAAATTCAGATTAGCGACTTCATTTTACGTTTCAGTCGTTAATTTTTACGTTTCAAATTAATATCTCAAAAAACTGCATAGTTATTGTAGACTTTTGTACTTGTAAAAAAGATAAATAATGAGAAAAATTTATAGAACCGTAAAGTTTTTGATTATTGGAGGATTGTTACTTGGGACAACATTATTAACTGTAAGTTGTAATAAACAAGCTGATGCAGGTGGATTTGATATGACACCTGAGGTTAAGACGACATTGATTAAAAAACAGGATGCTACTGTTGTTCAAAAGTACACAGCAGCATTGGAAGGTAAAGTTAATGTTGAGGTTAGAGCTCAAGCAGCTGGATATATAGAGAAAATATTAGTTGAAGAAGGATCATTTGTCAAGAAAGGACAAGCTTTAATCTTGATAGATTCAGAGCCATATCGCATTCAACTACAAAATACAGAAGCTACATTGAAAGCAGCAAAAGCAGCTTTAGTTACGGCGGAGTTAGAGCGCAATAAAGTAGCTTCATTACTTGAGAATTCATTTGTATCACCTATACAACTTCAATCGGCTGATGCAGCTTTAGATAATGCAAAAGCAGTTGTAAGTCAGGCACAAGCAGCTGTTAACGAGGCAAGATTAAATTTAAGTTATACGACAGTAAAGGCTCCTGTAGATGGTTTTCTTGGAAGAATCAATAAGCGTGTAGGGAACCTTGTAGCAGCAGGAGAGCCATTGCCGCTAACTACACTTTCAGATATCTCTCAAATGTATGCTTACTTTTCAATTGGTGAGGCTGATTACTATGATCTGATTAAAGAGAATGGAAGTGCGGAGAATGTATTGAAGATTCCAGTTGAATTAGAATTATCCAATGGGGATAAATATGGTCAAAATGGTAAAGTAGATGTAATCAATGGGGAGTTTGACAAAGTAACAAATGCTTTGACTGTTCGCGCTACGTTTCCAAATCCAGACCGTGTACTACGCAATGGGGCAACGGGAATTGTTTACTTGAATGTAGTTCATAAAGATGCAATTCAAGTGCCTATTTCAGCGACTATTGATTTGCAAGAAAAAGTGTTTGTGTTTGTATTGACAAAAGAGAATACAGTAGAGCAACGACAATTAAAAATTCTAGGTAGAGATTTACATACGTACTTTGTTGAGAGTGGTGTAGAAGCAGGAGAAATAATTGCTGCAACGGCAGTAGATAAATTACAAGATGGTGCGGCAGTAAAAGTATTAGAGCAACAACAAACTGCGTCTAATTAATACTGTCAATAGAATTATAAATTAGAATTAAGAAGATTATGCTTAAAAAGATAATACATAGACCTGTTTTAGCAACTGTAATCTCTGTTATCCTGGTAATTCTTGGAGGGGTTGGATTGATGCAGTTACCTATTGCACAGTTCCCGGATATTGCACCACCAAGTGTAACGGTAATGGCAAATTACCCAGGAGGTAACTCTGAAACAGTTTTAAAATCGGTAATTACTCCATTAGAGGAGGTAATTAACGGGGTAGAGAATATGACTCATATCGAGTCGACAGCCAGTAACGATGGTACTGCAGCGATTAATGTTTACTTTACTTTAGAAACAGACCCTGACCAGGCAGCAGTAAACGTGCAAAACCGCGTTGCTCAAGTAATGGGTATCTTACCAGAGGAAGTTGTAAAAGCTGGGGTAATTACTCAAAAGGAACAAAGAGGAATGATCATGGTTGTGGATCTTATTAGTGAAGATGCGGAACTATATGATGAAACATTCGTGCAGAACTATGCACGTATTAACCTTGTACGTGCTTTAAAGCGTATTAAAGGGGTTGGTAACGTTCAGACTTTTGGGGAAAAAGAATATGCTATGCGTGTGTGGCTTGATCCACATAAAATGGCTAATAGAGGTTTGACACCTGATAATGTAGCAGCTGCTATTGCAAGTCAAAGTAAGGAGGTTGCTGCTGGTAACCTTGGGCAAAATGCAGGAGGTTCTGTTCAATATACGTTAACCTATCCAGGGAAATACAATACACCAGAGCAATTTGAAAAGATTGTTATTCAAGCAGATGAAAGTGGAAATGTACTTTATCTAAAAGATATTGCACGTATTGAGTTTGGTTCTATTTCATACGATGAGGAAACGGCAATTAATGGATTACCTGCAACAACTTTAGCGGTATTTCAAACTAAAGGATCAAACGCGAACCAAATTCAAGAGGAAGTATATAAAGTGTTAGATGAGTTAACACCACAATTGCCAAAAGGATTGCGATATAATGTAACTTTTGCCAATAAAACACAATTAGATGAATCTATTAATCAAGTTAAGACTACTTTAATTGAGGCTTTTATCTTGGTGTTTATCATCGTATATATTTTCTTACAAGATTTTCGTTCTACACTTATTCCAGCAATTGCGGTACCAGTGTCCCTGATAGGAACATTCTTTTTCTTAAACCTTCTTGGTTTCTCGATTAATATGTTGACACTGTTTGCTCTGGTACTGGCCATAGGTATTGTAGTGGATGATGCCATTGTAGTGGTGGAAGCCGTCCACAGTACAATGGAGCACGAAGGGCTTGATGCCAAAGCGGCTACAACAAAGGCAATGAGTGAAATTACAGGAGCTATTATTTCAATTACACTTGTAATGTCTGCGGTATTCTTCCCTGTAGGTTTCATGGAAGGTGCAGTAGGGTTATTCTACCAGCAGTTTGCATTTACCTTGGCGATAGCTATTTTGATCTCTGCTGTTAATGCCTTGACTTTGAGTCCAGCATTGTGTGCGTTATTGTTAAAGAATCACCACCACAATTTGGAACATGCTCCAGGGCAAAATAAACAAGGATTCAAGACGCGTTTCTTCCGTTCTTTTAATGCTGGGTTTACAGCGATGACTAATAAGTATATCAATGGAGTATCGTTCTTTATCAGAAATAAGGTTGTTAGTATAGGTATTCTAATGGGTTCAATCGTACTGACTGTATTTTTAATGAATACTACACCAAAGGGATTTATTCCCAATGAGGACCAAGGTTTTGCCATGTTTGCATTATCTCTGCCTCCAGGTTCAAGTATTGATAGAACCAAGAAGACCTTAGAGGAAGGAGTAGAAGTTATTCGTCAGCATCCTGCTATTGAAACAGTAACGAGTATTTCTGGATTTAATATCTTGGGCAATGCTGCCAGTCCAGCTTATGCCATGGGATTCATTAAGTTTAAAGAGCGTACACAGCGCGGTGAAGAACAAGATATCAATAAACTTCTTGAAATTATCAACGGTAGTTTAACGACTATTAAGGAAGGAGATTTCTTCGTTTTTGCTATTCCAACAGTACCTGGATTTGGTGATTTTGATGGATTAGAACTTGTAGTTCAAGATAGAAGAGGAGGAAGCATTCCAGAATTTGCGGAAGTTGTGAATCAGTTTAATGCAGATTTAAGTGCAACAGAAGAAGTTGCAGCTGCCTTCACGATGTTTAAAGCAGACTTCCCTCAGTACACTATTCAAGTTGATCCTATCAAGGCAAAGATGTATGGTGTAGAAGTAGGAGATTTACTCAATACAATACAACTATTCTATGGTAGTGCTCAAGTAAATGACTTTAACCGTTTTGGAAAACAGTTTAAGGTATTTATGCAAGGAGATGCGATGTTTAGAGCAGATGAGCAATCATTTAAAACATTGTATTTACACGGAAAAGACGGTAAGATGATCCCGTTAAGTTCGTTTGCTAAGTTGGAAAAAACCTATGGACCACAAGCTATTAGCCGACATAATCTATTTAATGCCATTAGTGTCAATGGTATTGTAGCTCCTGGTATTAGTACAGGACAAGCTATGGCAAAAGTTGAGCAAGTAGCGGCAGAGAAATTACCAGCAGGTTATGGTATTGAATGGAAGGGATTGAGTAAAGAAGAAAAAGAATCAGGAGGACAAATGGTATTTATATTCGCTTTGTCAATCTTATTTGTGTATTTCATTCTTGCCGCTCAATATGAGAGTTATATTCTACCATTAGCAGTGTTATTATCTTTGCCAGTTGGTATAATTGGAGTATTCTTAGCAATTGGCTTTGTCGGAATTTCCAATAATATTTATGTACAGGTAGGACTTATCATGTTAATCGGACTTTTGGCCAAGAACGCGATTCTAATTGTAGAATTTGCTGTACAACGTCGCGGATTAGGATATTCAATTGTTGATTCAGCTATAGAAGCAGCTCGTTTGCGTCTAAGACCAATCTTAATGACTTCATTTGCCTTTGTTGCAGGTTTAGTGCCCTTAATGTTTGTTCAAGGACCATCAGCACAAGGTAACCACTCTATCAGTGTGGGGACAGCAGGAGGAATGGTTTTAGGTGTGGTATTGGGTATTTTTATTATTCCAGTATTATACGTTCTCTTCCAGTACTTACAGGAAAAGATATCAGGTCCAAGATTTGTTGAAGATCAAGAAGCATAAGCCGTTATAGGCAAGTATAAAAACGATATTCAAATGAAAAAAATTGTATATATATTGATTGGTTCAAGTTTATTTACAGCATGTAAAGTAGGTAAGAACTATGAAAGACCAACAGTTGAAGTTCCAGAGCAGTTTTCAAAACAAACTGCTCAAAATACTGATACGATTGCAAATAAGTTAGCAAAAGTCTCTTGGCAGGAGTATTTTCAAAATGAAGAATTAGACTTCTTGATTCAAACTGCTTTAGAGAGAAATGCAGATTTGCAGATTGCTATTAAGAATATTGAGCAAACAAGGTTGTTGTACACACAATCCAAGTTAGCTTTGTTACCAGAATTAACGGCTAATGTAGCAGCCAGTAGAATGGAATCTTCAAAAAATAGTCAGCTTGCAGCAAGTGGAGCTGATCGTGTAAATGATGACTTTAATGCCAGTTTGAATTTGTCATGGGAAATTGATGTTTGGGGAAAAATACGCAGAGAGAAAGAGGCGGCATTAGCTTCTTTATTGCAAACACAGGAGGTAAAGCGAGCAATCGAGAATAACTTAATATCTGAAGTCACTACAGCTTACATTAACCTTTTAATGTTAGATGAACAGCTAAAGATAGCACAACAAGGCGTTGGATTGCGAGAGAGTACTTACCTTTTGACAAAGAAAATGTTTGAAGTAGGTAATGAAACAATTCTTGCCATGCAACAAGCAGAAGCGCAATGGATTGAATCCAAGGAATTAATTCCGTCAATCGAGCAAGAAATTGCGCTACAAGAAAATGGATTGAATTTACTTTTGAATAATTATCCACAGGCGATTGCAAGAACCAAAACTTTAAAGGATCTGAACTTTGCGACTGATCTTAACAAAGGGGTACCTGTGGATTTTTTAAGTAATCGTCCAGATATTCAAATTGCCGAATATCAACTCAAAGCGATGAATGCAAAAGTTGGAGCTGCTCAAGGTCAGATGTATCCAAGCCTTACAATTACTGCTCAAGGTGGATTAAATAGTTTTGAAGCATCGGATTGGTTCAAAACTCCTGCTTCTTTGTTTGGTATGGTAGCAGGTGGTTTAGTTCAACCGCTTTTCAATCAAAAGAAATTGAGAACTGCTTATCAAGTAGCAGTAGTGGAAAGAGAAAAGGCAGCTATTGCATTCAAAAATGCTGTAATCACAGGTTATACAGATGTGCAAAACACACTGGTTAAAATAGATAAGTTAGACAATAAAGAAGCGCTTATGAATAAGCGTGTAGAAGTATTAAACACTTCTCTAACAAATACTAAATATATGTTCGAAATTGACAAAGCTTCTTATTTAGAAGTTATTAATGCTCAATCCTTAGCATTACAAGCTAACTTAAATTACGCTGAATTAAAGCGTAACTATTTAGTTTCTTTGGTAGAATTATACCGTGCGATGGGAGGTCATTAATAAGTTATTTTTGGATTTTTTTGATTGGGGAAAAGACCAGGGGAGACCCTGGTTTTTTTATGGACAAATGCCTGAGCCAAATTGTTTTTATTAAAAATAAAAAACACTTCATTATATTTGTACTCTTTTTGATAAAGATTTGATTTATTAGATAAACATGAAGAAACAGCAATACATAATGACAATAATTACTGTCATTTTTCTTATAGGAGTTGGTATTTATGGTCATAAAACCAAGCATGTTGGCGAGACAGACACAACTGCTATTGCTGAAGAAACGGCTGTTTTACATACAGCGGATAAGACCTTTTCAAATTCTTTTGAAGCGGATATTACTGTAGGGGCTAAAACAACTATACAATCTAAGTTTAGAGGGTCTATAATTAAAGTACTTGTCAAGAATAAACAGTTTGTAAAGAAAGGGCAATTGCTATTTGAGATTGAAAGAGAATCCTCTACAAGTCGATTGGAGAAAGCTACAAGTCGAATAGACGAGTTAGAAGATGAACTCAAACTTATTAATGAAAGAGTTGAGAAAGGTGACTTTGTCGATGATGCACAGCGAGTTAATTTTAATTCCAGAAAAGATATTTTAACTCAGGCTATCACACTTGCCAAACAAGCATTGGATTCTGTCGAGTTACAAAATGAGGCATTACTTGAGAATGTCTATGCTCCTTATGATGGAATAGTTGATATGATATCTGTAGCTTTAGGAGGAGAGGTGGCTAAGGGGCATATCTTGACCTATATTTTGCCGTATACACTTACGGCTAAGCTCAACGGTGATGATATGCAGAGCTTTAAGCCTACCAAAGCAAGTTATATTAGCAAGCAATTATCGATTAAGTATGATGGATCAACTTATCAGGTAAAAGACGCTGATTTATTAAGTAAGATAGAAGTTATGGAAAGTGAAGATACAGAAAGCATTTCTATACCTATTTTTACCTCGTTAGAAGGCTTGTACCTTAAGCAAGAAAAAGTTGAAGGGATTATTACCCTTGTGTACAAAGAGGTCGTTGAGGTTCCTATACAAGCTATTGTTGAGCAAGATAACCAAAACTACGTTTGGGTAAAAGGTAAACAAGGCGATTATGAAAAATTAAAAGTGAGTGTGATTAGAAAGGTGAATGAAAACTATCTCGTTCACGGTAAATTAGATGATAAAACAATTTTACTCACTCCTGCTGTTCTGGATAAGAAGTAAGATTAAGATATATTAGTTCGAAAAGTAAGGTAGTATGGCCTTACTTTTTTTTATACAATATTGTGACTTGTTTGATTAAATAGGCCTTATATTAGCTGTATCTATAGGCTTATAGCCGGTAAAAATATTTAACAGCTATGTACAGTTTTAAAAATGATTATGCGGAGGGATGTCATCCAAAGATTCTCGAGCGATTGGTACAAACTAATTTAACGCAGGAACATGGGTATGGAGAGGATAGTTTCACACTTCAAGCAAAGAAGTTATTAAGAGAACAAACGAATTTACCACAAGCAGAGATATACTTTCTCTCGGGAGGTACACAGACTAATTTACTTGTTATCTCGAGTATTTTGCTGAATCATCAAGCAGTGATTAGCGCACAAACAGGACATATTTATGCAAACGAAACAGGTGCCATTGAAGCAACGGGACACAAAGTTATCCCTGTTCAAACAACTACAGGTAAACTGACTGCCGCTGCTATAGAGCAGACTATAAAGCAGTTTTCACTTAGACCCCATGTGGTTGAGCCCAAAGTAGTTTACATATCAAATTCGACTGAGACAGGTTCTATTTATACCAAATCTGAACTCGAAGAGCTATCTGTGTGTTGTCGTGATCATGGTATGTATTTGTTCATGGATGGTGCGCGTTTAGGACATGCTTTAACAGCAGAGAATAACGATTTAACTTTGGCAGATGTGGCAAGCTTGGTTGATGTGTTTTATATTGGAGCTACTAAAAATGGAGCACTCTTAGGAGAGGCAGTCGTTTTTAGCAATGCTACTCTGGCTGAATATTTCGATTACAACTTAAAACAAAAAGGAGCGCTATTAGCCAAAGGTAGGTTAATTGGAATACAGTTTATGGAACTGTTTACAGATTCGCTATACTTTACACTCGCAGCCCATGCTAACTCGATGGCATACCGCTTAAAAGAGGCCATTGGCAACAAAGGATATTCTTTCGCAGGTGATTCGACAACGAATCAGCTTTTTCCAATTCTTCCCCTAAAGTTAATCAGTGTCTTACAACGCGATTTTGACTTTTACATTTGGCAAGAAGTTGATGAGGAATTAGCAGTTGTTCGATTGATTACTTCTTGGGCTACAACACAAGAAGCTGTAAACCAATTTGTTGCAGTATTGAATGCTTTTGATAGTATATAACTTAATTGTTTGTTAAAAAAGTAGTGGTTTGTGATTTGATTTATACTAAAGTGTATGCCAAATAGTTATAAGATGTAAGTATTCACCTAACTATTTTTAATAAACACGGACTATGATTAGATTATTTCATATTGTGATGATTTATTTATCTACACAATTAGGTCAGTATATACTGACTGATTCCACTAAAGAGTTCAGTAATTTAAGTACTAATTATCATTCATTAGACGCACTAATTGAAGTTGATATAGATGCCATGATGGAAACTATGGTATATAAATTGGCAGAGGTTAATTAAGTAGAACCTTATAATTGTAAAATTCTCCTTATGTTATTAAATACAAAAAAACGACTTACAGCTTTGTGTTTTTTCTCTATGATGAGCTTGTGCGCTCAAGAGTCTATTATGACTGTAAAGGCTAAAGCGGGTGACTTATTCAATCAAGAGAGATATCAAGAAGCTTTACCTTTATTTCAAGACTTGTTGGTGCGTACAAAGTCAAAAGATTACAATTTTGAGATCGCACGGGTCTATGCTAAGTTAGGTGATAAAGAAAAAGCGATGCTTTACCTCAATGCCTATACAAGTGCTAAGGCAGTAGATGCAAAGCTTATAGAGTTTATTGAATTTATTCCAGATTTCGAAAGTTTGCATCAACTTGACGAGTGGAAATTATTTGTCCAAAATTTAAAAGAACAAGATATCAAAAAAAACAGTCCTTACGCGAGTATAATTAGTCAATTGGAAACAATCTTTGACCGCGATCAATCTATTCGTAAGCAATATAATCAAACCCAAAGTATTCACGGTAATTACAGCAATGAGCTCAAAGCCGTAAGTGATGAAATAAAAAAGATTGATCAAGCAAATTTACAAGAAGTGGAGGCTATTTTGGTAAAGCACGGATGGCTTGGTGCAGATCAGATCGGATATAAAGCGAATAAAACACTTTTTCTTGTGATTCAACACGCCGATTTAACTGTACAACAAAAGTATCAAACAATGATTGCTGACGCTTTAAAAAAGGGTAAGGTAGATGCCAAAGATTATGCGACAATGGCTGATAGAATAGCTATGTATGAAGGTAGAAAACAAATCTATGGAACGCAAGTTGTCAGTATAGAAAAGGGAGAAATCTTATTGTGGCCTATAGAGGATATTGGTAAAATTAATGAATTGAGAAAGCAAATGGGTATTACACAGACCATAGAGGAATATATGTCTACCATGCTTGGTCAGGAGTGGAATATTGATACTTATAAAAAACAACTACCACAAATTCTAAAACATTTGAATATTAAATAAGTAGCTAAAGCAAGCACAAAATATATAAATCCCCTTTTGCAATATGTATACTACATACTGTAAAAGGGGATTTTGAATGAATTATTTTCCTAAATCCTTAAAAGGATGTTCGTTTTCTAACCATAAAGGTGTAAAATAACTCTCTACCCATTCAGGAGAAACTTTATCTAATGAACTCGGCTGCCATTTTGGAGAAAGGTCTTTATCTATCAATAAAGCGCGCACTCCTTCTGGAAAGTCTGGATGTATACTGCATTGGCAAGATAGATTTAACTCTGATTTAAATGCTTGTTCTAAGGACTTGCCTTTGTTGTCTTTTATTTGTTTAAAAATGACAAAAGCAGAACTTGGTGAGCCTGATTTGAATATTTGGTATCCGGCATTTACCCACGTATTTTCACAGGCGTGTTTTTGTAAAAGCTCACTAAAAGCTAAAGTATCTTTGACTGATTCAAATTCTTGAATGATAGATTCATTTTCTTGAGCTTGAGAAGTAGGAATGTCTTTAGAGGAATGCTTTTGCAAAAGCAGATCAATATCCTCAGAAGGTGTGTTGCTCCAAGAAAGTTGAGTCAAATCTTGCAATAGAGCCTGCTTGTGGGCAGCATCTATATGGTAATCAGCAAGGTTTAAGAATAAAGCATCCGCACCGTCAAATCGCGTTGCAGTCATTCCAAGGTAAAGTCCATAGGCAGAAGGCATTTGATTTAAAAAATAAGATGCCCCCACATCAGGGTATAGACCGATGGTTATCTCTGGCATAGCCAGTTTACTTCTCTCTGTCACTATTCTATGTGAAGCTCCAGCCAGTAAACCTAATCCACCTCCCATTACAATACCATCTGCCCAAACTATAATTGGTTTTGCATAAGTGTGAATAGTATAATCCAGCAAGTACTCTTTCTCAAAAAAGTCTGCGCATTTTTGTGGTACTTGAGTAGGATCTATCTTTTGTTGTTCAATAATAGCCTGTCTCATTTGGCGGATATCTCCTCCAGCACAAAAGGCCTTCTCACCGCTACCTTGTAAAAATACACTTTTGATTGAGTCGTCCTGTTTCCACTTGTCGAGTAGAGTTAAGATACCTTCTACCATTTCTAAGGATAGGGAATTTAAGCTACGCTCTGAGTTTAGGGTTATAATGCCAATGTGATTCTTTATTTCGCTTAGTATAACATTCATAGTATTGTGGTTTTTAAAGTCAAAAGTTACATAAATTTTCTGCAATACAAGAAAACAGCCTGTTAATAGTCCCTTAATTAAAAGTAGAAGCTACAGCTATATATAGCTTTGTTTTTTTGTTGTTTTAAATCAGATTAGTAATTTATAAATAACCGTTAGGGTTATTTAAATGTCTTTTTACGTTGTCATGCTGCTAAGTAGAATAGGGAAATTTACAAGATTAAAAAATAATGAAATGACGTTACGTAAAATTTTTAACAGCAAATGGTTTGCTCTATTTATCTTGTTAATGGCAACTATTTTATCGCCTTTAGACTTTTATATTGTCAACTTGGCCCTACCAGCTATTGGAAAATCATTAGTTGCAAACAATAGTCAACTGCAAATGATTATTTCTTTTTATACGTGTGCTTATGCCGTTTTTCAAATATCAGGAGCAAGGATAGGTGATGTATTTGGCAGAAAGCGAGTGTTCTTGTTTGGCTTACTGGGTTTTATACTGTCTTCTGTGTTATGTGGCTTAGCAATTAGTACTACTATGATGATTATAGGAAGGATATTGCAAGGAGTTTTTGGAGCAATTATGATTCCTCAAGTTTTGGCAATTCTTCACGTAATTTTCCAGGACAAACAAAAGACAAAAGTAATGGCATTGTACAGTTTTACATTTGGTCTTGCTGCTGCATTTGGTCAGTATTTAGGAGCTGTGTTAATACAGTGGAATCTATTTAACTTGGGATGGAGGATTATCTTTCTTATTAATCTTCCAATTGGTTTGTTAGCTTTTATAGCAGGACTATTTACTCTTCCAAAATCAGAAATAAATCAAGGAGTTAGCTCCATTGATTCACTTGGATCTATTGTTTTAGTTGTTGGATTAATTATAGGTATATATCCCTTAGTAACCTTGTCTAATACTGGTTTTACCCTAACTTGTGCAATGTATTTTATTTTGTCTATTATGCTACTTGTTATATTTATTAAGCTCCAAAAAAAGCGCAAACAGCAAGAGAGGAGTGTTTTAATAGACTTGTCAGTTTTTAAGTACAGCAATTTGAAATATGGTATCATAGTCTGTTTCTTATATTACTGTAGTGGAGTCTTCTACTTAGCATTTGGTATTTACTTACAAGAAGAATTAGGGTGGGGCACAATACAAGCAGGTAAAGCCATAATTCCCTTTGGTATAGGTTTTTTATGCTCATCCTTAGTTTCAAGTCACCTTAATGCTTATTTTAAGAGCAAGGCCCTTATAATTGGTCTATCTGTTTATGCATTGGGATTTTTTATGATGTTGTTCAATATCTATTATTTTACTTCTTTGTTACTGCGTATTTCTCTTTTGATTATCGGGTGTGGAATGGGGCTAACTTTAGCTTCAGTTGTAAGACTAAGTTTGAAAGGTGTGCCTTCAGCCTTTGCAGGTTTAGCTTCTGGGTTGATTAATAGTGCTCTTCAAATAGGTTCAGCCTTTGGAGTAGCGGCCATAGGTAGTGTCTTTTTTATAGTAGCTCACAAAAGTGATTACTCACATGCTTTTGGTATTGTTCTGCTGGTTTTGACTATTGTACAACTTATCGCTATAGGATTTAGTATGTTAATCAAGGAGAAGTAAAGTGATTAGATATAAAAAAGTATATGATTTATAAAAATATTTTATTTGTTAACTATTTGATTTACAGGTGTATTTGTGGTTGTGTTACTTTTTTTTAAAAAAAAGTTTGAATTGTGATGCAAGATTTCCAACATCATGCATTTATATAGTACAAGCTGAAAAGGAAAGTAGTTTGTAATAATAGTTCGTTAACTATGGTGTTAAGAAAAGTATTAATAAGTAAACTAACAATTGGGTTATTAAGTGTGCTGTTATTTAGTGCATTAGGATGCAGTACATCAGATACAAGTGATTTGACCATTATGGACCGAGTTTCAATAGAAAGTATTAATGGTCAATACGTTAGTTTACTTAATACTTTTCAAAATGAAGAAGTGAATTTTGAAATTAATGGAAATAGTATATTCTTTGATGCATTTCCGTTGTCCCCGATTATAGAATCCAATGAAGAATTAGTTGGGCTCAGTGGTTATACGAGTTTTAGCATGGAGTTTGATAAATGGTTAACAGAGAACCAAACAGGTATTGAAGTTATGCTAAGATCAAAAGATATAGAAGTTAATCAAAAAATAGTAGATGGTCGAGAAAAGAAATTAAGATTGTTGTTTGAACCAAAGGAAAAAGGGCTATACGTAGATTTAGGACACAAGTTAAAGTTTGAGTTAGAAGTCAAAAATATTGTTGTAGATAATAAAGTATTAGCTTTGTCAAAAACTATTGTGTATCATATAGATGCCCGTCGAAAGTAACTATAGATATAAAGAGATAGTTCCTTTTTTCTTTACAAAACAAGACATTAAAAAGGATAGATGTTAACAGAGGATCAAGAGAGACTTTTGGTTGATCGATTAGGTAAGAAAGAGCAAAGTGCTTGGAAAGAGTTTTATGACTTTTACTCCAACAGCTTGACCTATGCCTGTATGCGTTATCTTGATAAACAAGATGATGTAGAAGATGTATTACAGGAGAGCTTTGTTAAAATGTATTACGCTATCGGATCATTTGACTATAGGGGAAAGGGAGCTTTACAGGCTTGGTCTACTCGTATAGTAGTTAATGAGGCATTGAAATTTATAAGAAAAGAAAAGAAACACCAGGTAATCTATAATCAAGATAATATTGTCGATATAGCTGATGAAGATGAGCCTGAGTTTGATGGCTTAAGTCAAGAAGAAATATTTGCGATGATTAGAGAATTACCAGAAGGGTATAGAACTGTGTTTAACCTTTATGTATTTGAGCAAAAGAGTCATAAAGAGATTGGACATTTACTGGGAATTGCGGAGAACTCATCTGCTTCACAATTTCACAGAGCAAAGAGTATGTTGAGCCAGAGAATAAGAGAGTTTAAAAAACTAAAAGTGGCATTATGAGTAAAGATTGGAAAGAGCAGCTACGCGATAAGATGGATGGTTTTGGACAACAGGCTCCACAAGGATTATGGGAAGAAATACAGCACAAGCTATTTGAATCCCCAGAGGTGAAAAAAGCGATTATATTTCCCATTGAGAAACAGACTAAGAAGGCTTGGTATAGAGGGAAGCTACCTATGTTTGGTGTTGACTTATCTGTTGCGGCCGCAGCTATTATAGTATTTTTGGTAGTTAGACCTATTGTGGTTGAGAATCAGAAGTACTTTTCAAGTCTTTTGAATTTTAAGCATTTAGAGAAGATTGAAGCTGGTAAAGACAATCAAAGCGATGTTTTTATAGCTGAACAAACAAAGGATTCAAAATCAAACAAACAAAATAATGGTGTAAAGGGTAGAGCAGAGGAGTATCCTTTTTTTAGCAAAGATTACTTAAGTGATCTTGTTGAATTAGAACAGTTAGAAAGCCAGGGGGATATGGCTAACTCTCTAAATGAAACTACTCTACCTTTTTCAAGCAAAATTGTATCAGAGACTTTAGAGGAGTTAATTGATCAGGAGAAACGATATTGGGAAGATGAAGAAAAAATGGCGACTACGTCTAAAAACAAACTAAATAAAAGAGGGTGGACTGGAGCAGTTGAAACTAATGGTACTTTCACTAATGCAAGTCAATCAATTAGCGGATATGCGAAGATGAATGGAAATATGTTGACCTTTGATGCGAATGTCTTAGATTATATTACCCCGGGGAGTAATCCCTTTTCGGATATTTATAAAGCGAATCGCAATAAAAGTATCGCAACAGATGTAAAGCACAAAGCTCCTATTACAGCAGGAGTCTCGATTGGATACCAGTTGACAGATAAATGGAGTTTAGCAACAGGTGTGACTTATACACGTTTGTCTTCTGAGTTAAAAGCGGGTGCTGGGTCAAACCGTATGGTGAGTGAACAAACGATACATTTTATCGGTATTCCCTTACAAGTTAATTACAATTTATTTAAAGTAGGTGATTTCTCAACTTATGCTACAGTTGGTACACTTTTTGAAAAGTCTGTATCAGGAAAGACAGAGACCAGTTATATTGTTAATAATGTAGTGAGTGATCGCGTAACAGGTAATGTAAATATCAAAACACTACAGGTGTCTGCTAATACAGCTATAGGGATGGAGTACAAATTATCTAAGCTTGTAGGTATCTATGTGGAACCAGGTGTTCAGTATCACTTTGAAAACAGTAGTGATGTTGGTACAATTTATAAAGAGAAACCATTCAATTTCAATATGAAAGCTGGTTTGCGCTTTAATTTTTAAAACAAGAAACATACTTTAACTATTATTAATAACCTTTAAGAGCCAAATGATTTATTTCATTTGGCTCTTATGCTTTCTACTATTGCTCAAAGTTTAAAAAAGATAATTTACAGCAGACGGATTACTTTTGATGAGTTAACTTTTGTCTGTGAGTAAGTTAGCTTATACTGGGTTGACAAAAGTGTAGTGAACGAAAAATACAATTATACGAACGCCACTGTTCATCGTACTTTGATTCACTTTTTTTATTTTATATTTGAAATTAGACGAACCTAAAAACAATATATGGAATTAAAGATTAGAGAAATTACTTGTTCAGACAATGAGCAAATGGCTAAGATCCTTCGCGATAGTTTAGAAGATTTCGGTTTGAACATCCCTGGAACAGCTTATTTTGATGAAAGTACGGATAGACTTTATCAGAGTTTTCAAGGAGATAAGCAAGTGTACTTTGTAGCAGAGCTCAATGGAGAGCTTGTCGGTGGGGTAGGTTTATATCCCACTCAAGGATTGTCTTCAGATACAGTTGAGCTTGTGAAGATGTATGTTAAGTCCTCTTGCAGAGGGCAAGGAGTGGGTAAGAAACTCATGCTAGAATGTATTGCGAAAGCATCGGATTTCGGCTATGAAAAGATATACTTAGAAACGATGCCTGAACTAAGTGCTGCAGTGTCTGCATACGAGAAACTCGGTTTTGTATCTTTGGACAAACCCCTTGGAGATACAGGGCATTTCTCATGTACAATATGGATGCTTAGAACATTGAATCTAAGCGAATAATAAAAACAGAGGTTTGTAACATCGCGTGTACAAACCTCTTTTATAGTTACAATTGTCTTTTAGCAATCATTTTATTGACTCTACCCATTAGGATAATTCCCAAGATTCCAATACCAGCCACAACGTAACCGACGATATTGTAATTCATCAAAGGCGAGGTCTCCGTGTCTTGATAGACAATAAACCCAGCTACTGCCGCAGCAATACCTCCTGATATTTGTTGTATAGACGAGTTGATACTCATAAAAGCTCCTCTGTCTTTTGGCATAGGTACCGCGCTTGTCAAAGCCTGTGATGGTACCATTCTACTCATAATTCCTATCATTAGCAAGACGTTTAATATCATTACTAACCACAAAGGAATGGCAAATAAGTTAGTGTAGATGATACTGATTGAGAGCATCCACAAAGTTGCGATTACGAATAGTTTATATTTGCTCATTGCATCACTTAATCGGCCTATAAATGGCATGATAACCAAAGAGCAAGTTCCCGAAACCATAAATAAGAAGGGAAGTTGATCAGGGTGAACCCCTAAGTTATTTACTGCGAAGATTGTTCCAAAGGGCATCATCATAAATCCTCCTACTGACAAAAACACAGTGGCTAAAAAGCCAATGCGGTATTCTTTGTTTCGGATAGTATGCCAAAGGTGTAACAAGGGTTTTTTGTCTGTTTTCTCAAGTAAATGGGCATTAACGGGTTTGAGCTTTACAACAATGGCGATGGCAATACACAAGGATAAAGCCACTATCATAAAGAAAGGTGCTTCCCAAGTGAATTTATTTGCTATGTAAAGACCAATGGGGATCCCCAATACTTGACTTGCTCCAAATCCCATTTGTACAAACCCCATTACTCTTCCTCTTTGTTGTAATGAGAACAAGTCAGTGACAATAGCCATAGAGATAGAACCAATTACTCCACCAAAAAGACCTGTGATTATCCTTGCCATGACTAACGTGAGATATGAATTGGCCAATCCACATAAGAATGTTCCGATAATAAACCCAAAGTAAAATAGTAGCAGTAACTTTTTACGGTCGAATTTATCTGCAAAACCGGCAGTCAATAGACCTGAAGTTCCTGCACTAAAAGCGTAGGCTGATACAACAATTCCAAAATCCTTAGGGCTGATATGTAAGTCTTTTAACAAGAGATCCCCAAGAGGAGCCATTACCATAAAATCCAGGATAATAGTAAATTGGGTGATCGATAAAATGAATATGACAAATTTGTCGTAGGTTGAAAAAGTTTGTTTGCTTATTGTTGTCATTTATTTGTGGTTGCTATAGGGGAGCAAAGATACTGCATTATGCGTTTTGATTAATTCTGAATTATACCAATGACTTTGGTATTTCGCAAAAATTAATTTGAGAAGAATAAAGCATGTCATTGTTAAAATTAGTAACTTTATTACTGACAAAGGTATAATAATTGCTATTTGTCGGAAAAGTTTAATCTAATCCCATTTGTACATGAAAGTAGCAATAGTTTATCAAGCTAATCCCGTAGCGAGTAAGAACAATATTATAAAACCTATGAAGGTCGGAGGATATGCTGATAGTGGTGCTGATATCGCGTTCTCACTGAAGTTATCAGGTATAGAGGTAGTCACTCCAGTTGACAATCCAAAAGATACAAATGATTTAGATTGGGTGTTTCCCGATACAGAAGAAGGGATTGATAAGGCAATCGCAAAAGGAGCCAAGATAATTTGGCTGAATACTGTTTTGTATAAAGGGCATCCGATAGAGAAGTATAAAGACAAGGGGCTAAAAATAGTAGGGCAATCAACCGAAGCAGTTGATCTATTTGACAATAAAGTGTATACTAATAATTTGCTAAGAAGCAAAGGTTTGCCTGTGTTGGAATCTAAGATGATAAGTCTTGACAATCACAAAGAGTTATCGAAAATAGCGACATATCCAAACGTCCTAAAACCAATAAGAGGTAGAGGAAGTGAGGGGGTAAGGGTTGTGGAGAATCAAAAACAGTTTGTAGAGACAGCTGAGGAGCTAATTAATTCTGGTCGATTTGGCGATACTATTTACACAGAAGACTTTCTACCTGGTGAGGAAATCACTATTACAGTATTACCTCCTGGGACTTATGTAGTACAAGGTGAAATACGCATACAAAAAACTTATTGGTGTTTTCCTGCTTTAAGGCGTTTTAATCACATAAACAATGTGATGCCCTATAATGGTGTGGTTGCTGTTACTGAGAATAGTGAAGTCTTACAAGCAAGTTTACAATCTTCGCAGGAAGTTGTAGATATTTTAAAACAGTGTGAGAAAGCGGCAAGTATTATTAATGGTCACGCGCCGATACGCATTGATTGTCGCGCTAATAAAGAAGGGAAGTACTTCATTTTTGACGTCAACTTAAAACCGAATATGACTGGTGCTTCAAGATCTCACCGAAAAGAGCAAGATAGTTTATCCTCTATCGCCGCGAGATTAGTACCATGGGGATACCGAGATTTAATTGTAAACGTACTCGGTACTCGTTGGGAGTATGTATAATATATAAAGCTCAGTAAATTCTTACTGAGCTTTTTTTGTGCTCAAGCCATTGGTTCTATACCCGTTTACCTTTTTGAATTATTACTATTGTTGAGTCTTTAAGACCGACATAATATTATCTTTGAACTTTAATGTTTTTAACCCAAGAAGTGTATGAATAATGGCAAGCCTTTTTTAATCTCTTTGACAGGAGTAGATAGTCACAAGATAAAGATCCCCAACGGGCAAGGTAGTTTTTCTATAGGAACCAAAGGTATCTCCCAAGGGAAATTTGATGCCGTAGTAGATGCTGGAGCTAAAGTTAATTGGCCTGTTTTTCAAGAAAGTCAATTTGAGAGCACCTACGCTTGGCCAAGGTTTTTTTACTATTCAGGTAATGATTGTTCTTTTGCCTAGTGGTCTATTGATAGGCGAATTGAAATGTTCTCTTGGAGACCCTATGAAGATGTTGTATTAGACGCTAGTGAATGCAATATTTCTCGATTGCACATTCACTCTTTTGGGAATAAAGTTCACTTGCAATTGGGAACTAAGGTTAGAGAACTGTGTTTATCAGGTGATTTAGAAGCCTTTATTTTTACAGGGATATGCGCACTTCAAAGGCTGACCTATAGCTTGCACAGTGATTCAACTGTAAATGCGATTCACTGTCTGCCTACTCATTCACTTTTTGAAAAGCTGCAGATTATTGATATTGAAAATTCAGCCATTGGAAAACCTTTTGATTGTCAGAGTCTTCTTCAGTTCCCGAATGTAGAAGTATTAAATCTAAGTGGAAATTTGATAAACCTTGAGGTGCTAAGTGATCTAAAGCATTTGAATTCCATTGGCATTCGAAATGCTCCTAATTTGCAAGGTTTTCCCTCTTTGCATACTTGGAGTGGATTGACCAGCTTTATTGGATGGATTGTTGAAGAACAAGGAGGTAAACAATTACAGAAGGAGTTGAAAGAGTTACTAGTCAAAAGGGAAATGAGTTATTCAAATGTGAGTAAACTCAAAAAGCAAAATTGGTTCTTAACCGAATATTCCCTGCCTTTTAAGGGGTGGGAGGGAAAGAATGAGAAAGTAGCTACGAAAAAGTACAAGGAAACTTTAAAGAAGGTAGCGAAGGCACAGACAGAAAATCAAGTTGAAATTCTATTTCAAGACATTATTCAATTCTTCAACACCCTTGAAGATATTGAAACCATTGAACGAGAAGATATAGGAGAGGCTGTTGCTTTATTAGCCAAAGCTTCTAAAAGGATCGTCACAGATGAACAAGCTAATTTATGGTTTGATACTTATAGAGATTATTAAAAAAGATATCGCATCTACCACAGATTTGGTTGATGCGATATTTCTATATGTTGTTCTTGCAATACTCAATTTGATTAACTCTTGGCAATAGCAATTTTAACTTTTTTATTCTTAATTTTTGCTTGTTCGAGTTTTTTTAAAATCGCTTTGACTTTGACGGCATTGATAGCCACAAACGATTGTGTATCTTTTACTTCAATGAGCCCAATATCTTCTTTCTGTAAACCTCCGGTTTTGATAAAGAAACCAACGATATCCACTTTATTTACTTTGTCTTTCTTTCCAGCACTGATATAAACAGTCAAAAAGTCTGTGCGATTATCTATCTTGTGATTTCCCTTCAGTACTTCGATTGGCAAATTGGGGTCTATGAAGTCTATTTCTTCTTCTTTGGTTGTGATGATATACACCTTTCCCTTGTTTTTCATTCGCGCAGTACGCCCGTTTCGATGTGTAAAGGTTTCCTCTTTGTCAGGTATTTGATAGTGGATGACATGGCCAATTTCGGGAATATCTAATCCACGTGAAGCCAAGTCCGTAGAGATCAAAATATGACAGCTTTTGTTTCGAAACTTTAGGATAGCGCGTTCTCTATCCTCTTGTGTCATACCACCGTGAAATGCGCTATTGCTAACACCTTTATTGGTTAAGGTCTCGCTAATTCGATCTACAGCATCTCTGTGATTACAGAAAATCAGCGTAGTATCTCTGCCAATTTTGGCCAATAGTTTAATTGTAGTTTCCAGTTTTTCTTCTGCTGGAGCAATTACCTTGCTGAATGTCAAGTCAGGTTTAACTTCTTCAGTACTTAAAAATTCAATTACAGCAGGCTTTTGTATACCTGTGAAAACAGGAATTTTGTCGAGTTTTGTAGCAGAAGTAAGCATTCTAAAAGACGTATGGGCAAAGGAGTTAATGATAAAGTCCATATCCTCTTGGAACCCCAATTCTAAAGCCTTGTCAAATTCGTCTATTACATAGCTCTTTACGCTATCTGTTTCAAATGAACTCTCCTTGATGTGAAAAGCAATTCTCCCAGGAGTTCCGACAAGAACAGCAGGTGGAGTACTAAAGTTATTCATTTCTACACGTGTTGAATGACCTCCATAACAGGCATTAATTTTAAAGCCTGTTCCCATTTTTTTGAAGACAGTTTCTATTTGCAATGCCAGTTCTCTTGTAGGTACTAAGATAACTGCTTGTACGCCTTTTGCATTGGCATTCAAGCGATCCAAAATAGAAAATAAGAAAGCTAATGTCTTTCCAGAACCTGTCGGTGAAAGTAAAACGATATTTTGATTTTTCTGTGCAGTAAGATACGTTTGCTCTTGCATTGTATTCAGAGCAGATATATCCAAATTCTTTAGTATTCGTGCTTTATCCATAGGGCAAAGGTAGTGCATAAATAGATTTGCTAAAGGAAGTTTTTAATCTAAATCAGGTTCAAAAGCGAAAAGATTGTCTTGAAGTCCATATACATTGTCGCACAGTGGGCAAAAATTATTGCGATCGCCTATCAATACTCAAGTATTGGAAATCTTCATATTGTAAAAGTTTATTGTACCCAATAGATAGTAAGAATCAGTTTCAAGATATTCTGCCAAGCTTAGTTGTTGAATTTGTGGAGGGAGTTCGTACTTCTTTTTTCTTCAATAAGATAGCGAATGTTATCGATTTTCTTTTTAGGCAAGAAAAGGGAACCTCTTTACTTCTGTCTGTTTTATAACGAGGAATACTCACTTTATTAAGTAGGCGTAATTAGCTACATGCTATGATTCAATATTTCGATTGGAATCGGTTGTTTTGCTGTTGGCTCTAAATGCTATATCCTGACTCTGTAGGCAAATTGGGACGGCCTTACAAAAAAGAAGAGTTGCACTTTGTCTTATGTCTATTGGTAAGAGTAATGAGCTGTATTTATGTTAGACTTTTTCTTGTGTTATTATTATACAACTTCTCACCGAATTTTTTTTCCTGCTATCATCAACTTTTCAGCGTGTTGTTTTTTAAATCAGTGCTATTTTTCTTGCACTTTCTTGGGGTATGTTAGGGGTTTGCTGGGGGTTTCTTAGCTAAAAGTGCTGTTTTCTCGAAGAAAGGTGCAAGAATACCCCAAGAAAAGTGAGAGAAAGGCCGATTAAGAAGTTGTATAAGGAGCAGTAAAATGGAGTGGATATTCTGATAATAAATCTGTCAAGCTGTATTGTGCTATAACGCATATAATCAAAGCTAATCCATTGATTAAATTAGCCTTGACACAAACGATCTAATTTCTATAAAGAGGTAATGCAGTAAAATATTAGATAAGCTCTTAAATGGGCTAAAAACAGCTGTAGGATGCTTTTAGATTTACGTTTTAAGCGTAAAAAAGCTCCTTAGTAGAAAACTAAGAAGCTTTAATAATTGTATTCGTATGTAACTAAATTAGGCGTTTCTCTGATCACTGCATCTTCTGTGATTATGCTGTTGTTCATTGCAATGTTTCTTGTGATTCTGTTTGTATTCTCTTGAGAATGCTGCACAATCGTGTGTTGCTTTGCAGTTCTCGTCACAATTGAGATGTCTATTGTAGTGATTTTTGATGTGTTCACAATCTTGATTGCAATCTTGGGTGCACACATGTGTACAGATTTGCTTTTGTTCTTTGGTGTTAGACTTTACATCTTGAGCTGATAAACTAAAGCTAAATAGTACAGCTATAGCTAATGCCGAAACAATCTTTTTCATGGTCAATAATTTTAGTGTTTAATACTTTTACTAAAAAAGGAGTTGCCCTTTTGTAACGGTTCTTTACAAAGATAAGGTGCTTTCTAGACAGCAAGTTTAGGTAATGAGGGCATTGGTTGTGCTAATTACTGATTGTTGTAAGTAATTGTGTATTAAGGGGTAAGTTTTCATCTTCTTCATGCGTTTTCTCCATAGTGGTAGGAATTGTGCAATTGAAATTGATTTTATCCTTTATCAAACCTAATAATTCTTATTTTTACTTTGATACTTAAAAGAAGATAAAAGATGTTAGATATAAATATTGTTCCCTTTCCTATTTTGGAAACAGAGCGTTTGACGTTGCGTTGTGTTGATCTAAACGATGCAGTAGAAATGTTTGAAATGCGTTCCAATGCAGATGTGATGAAATACATACCTGTTGCCTTAGCGCAGCAACAAGACGAGGCAGTGACTTATATTGAGTCCTTAGCAAAGCGCATGGAAGATAAAGAGTGTATTAATTGGGCAATAACTGAAAAAGGCAGTTCAAAAATGATAGGAACAATCGGTTTTTATCGCATGAAGCTCAATCATTATCGAACGGAGATTGGCTATATGTTACACCCTTCGTATCACGGTAAAGGATATGTCCCAGAAGCAGTTCGTTGCTTGATCGAATATGGTTTCAAGCAATTGGGATTTCACTCTTTAGAGGCTATTATTCAGGTAGAGAATGTTGCCTCTATGCGCGTGCTTGAGAAGTGTGGGTTTGTCAAAGAGGCTCATTTTACAGAGAACGAATATTTCAATGGTAGGTTTATGGATACAGCTGTGTATTCTTTAATTAATCGTTAACAGCATAAAAAACACCTTATAGAGGTGTTTTTTTGTTTTGTATAAAGAGTGTATTGCTTAAAAGATTCACATTGACTAATTCTTTGTCAAGATTACTTTTTCTTTCTGTGTTTAGGAGTACGCCTGTTTGTATGGTTTGGGTGATATAGGGTAGGGGGACAGGTGTCTGTTTTTATGGATCAATCTCAAAAGTTGTGTGTGAATTAAAAACTACAGATCTTTGTAATAATAAATAATAACCGTGGAAAACTATATTGAGTTTGTAAAAATGATTTT
>NZ_WSPP01000180.1:0-607 GCF_009767705.1 Myroides sp. LoEW2-1
GCTTTATAAAGCTCCAAAAAAGTTACTTCTTAACTAAATAAAAAGCGGAATAATCTAAGTTTAAATACTTTTTGTCAACAACAAAACATACTAAAAACTCATGAAGAATAAAAAGAAAAACTAATTCTCTTTATTCCATTTGACAAACCATTTTCCTATCCTACTAAAATTTGTCAACAGTATGAATCCCAAAACTAAATTAGCAAAAGCAGTAAAAGCAGCATATTGATTATAGGAAGGCATATTTTCATTTCTTACAGCTGCAGTAAATCGCTGTATTACCCACGTAATCATATAAGGTAGATTATTCACAATAAGCATTGCTCCAATAATAAACACTCCCACCTTAACAATATCTACAGTTGTCAAATTACTGATCTCTATTTTATCAGATTCATAACCTTTACCCAAACGAAAAAGGTTCACTATCTTATCTCCATACAACATAACCACAGTGAATCCTATTAGCAAAAAGATATGTTGACCTATATCTGACATTAAATCACTGGACTTGGTAACTTAGCCTGGACATTAAGTTAAGCATAAAAACTTATCTTTGAATTATGAAAAGAATTAGAAAGGCCTACGATGCTGCATTTAAGCAGCA
>NZ_WSPP01000181.1:0-3993 GCF_009767705.1 Myroides sp. LoEW2-1
GATTAGAATACTTTGAGTTAATACATTGATTCCCTTGATGAGGAACTGCGAATTAGAAGTGTTTTGTAGTAAAAAAATTGGTTAGAAAAGGAAAGGTTATTAAGGAAAAAGTATGGTTTATTATTGTCCATTTAGTTAGAAACGAAAATAAACTAAGAAGAAATTATTATGAAAATAGGAATCACTTTTAGTGCATTTGATTTATTGCACGCAGGTCATGTAAAGATGTTAGAAGATGCTAAACGTCAATGTGATTACTTGATCGTTGGTTTGCAAACAGATCCAACACTTGATCGTCCAGAGAAAAACAAACCTACACAAACTGTTGTTGAAAGATACATTCAGTTAAAAGGTTGTAAGTTTGTAGATGAGATTGTTCCTTATGCAACAGAACAAGACTTAGAAGATATATTGCGTTCTTTTAAGATTGATGTTAGAATCTTAGGAGATGAGTATAAAGATAAGAACTTTACAGGTAGAGTTTACTGTGAAGAAAAAGGAATAGAGCTTTATTACAATTGTAGAGATCACCGTTTTTCAAGTAGTTCATTGCGCCGTGAAGTAGCTGAAAAAGAGAATAGTAAAGTGGTTAAATTAGGTTAATAGCCCATGGTAAGATATACAAAGCACAACAAGAGATTGTTGTGCTTTTTTTATTAATAGAACTTTTCTTTAAACTTTTTAGCTAAAGGTTAAAAAGATTAACTTGCAGGTTTAAATCTAAAATGGTTTGTAGATGTATAAGATTCAAAAGATATGTTGCATAGGTGCAGGCTATGTTGGTGGACCAACTATGTCTGTTATTGCGCAAAAGAATCCCCATATTCAAGTTACTGTGGTTGATGTTAATCAGCAAAGAATAAATGCGTGGAATAGTCAAAATATGGATGAACTTCCAATTTACGAGCCAGGACTTGGAGAAATAGTTTCACAAGTTAGAGGTCGTAATCTTTTTTTTGATACAGATGTTGATCGAGCTATAGAAGAGGCAGATATGATTTTTATTTCTGTTAATACCCCGACTAAAACTTATGGAAAAGGTAAGGGGATGGCTGCAGACCTTAAATATATTGAATTATGTGCAAGACAAATAGCACGTGTTTCTAAATCAAGTAAAATTGTTGTTGAAAAATCCACATTACCTGTTCGCACGGCTCAAGCCATCAAGCGCATCTTAGATCAAACCGGAAATGGTGTAGAGTTTCAGATATTGTCTAACCCTGAGTTTTTAGCAGAAGGAACAGCTATTAAAGACCTTTTAGAGCCTGATCGCGTGCTTATAGGTGGAGCTGAAACAGAAAGAGGTAATGAGGCTATAGAAGCACTTGCTTCGCTTTATAGAGCTTGGGTACCAAGTGATAGGATTTTAGCAACGAATGTGTGGTCATCAGAATTGTCGAAGTTAACAGCAAACGCTTTTTTAGCACAAAGAGTTTCTTCCATCAATGCTATTTCTGAATTGTGTGAGGTATCTGGAGCTAATGTAAATGAGGTCGCTAGAGCTATCGGTACTGACACTCGAATTGGCAATAGATTTTTAAAAGCTTCTGTTGGATTTGGAGGTTCGTGCTTTCAGAAGGATATTTTAAATTTAGTCTATATCGCTCAATCTTATGGTTTGGATGAAGTTGCCCAGTATTGGGAGCAAGTCATTATAATGAATGATCATCAAAAAAAGAGATTTTCTGAAAAAATTGTCACGACTTTATTTAATACAGTTAGTGACAAGAAGATTGCTTTTTTGGGATGGGCATTTAAGAAAGATACTAATGATACCAGGGAATCTGCCGCTATTTATATAGCTAACGAGTTAATAGAGGAACAAGCAAGTGTACACGTGTATGATCCAAAGGTGACACAGATGCAAATGTTGGCTGATTTGGACTATCTTAATGTACGCTCATGTGATATAAATTCCGAGCGGTTAATAGCCCATCAAGAGGCTTATAGTGCAATTGAAGGAGCGCATGCAATTGCAGTTTTAACCGAGTGGGATGAGTTTATTGGTTTGGATTGGAAAAGGATTTATCAGCAGATGCAAAAGCCTGCTTTTGTCTTTGATGGTCGAGGTATATTAGATCAAAAAGAATTAGAAAATATTGGTTTTGAAGTTTATACCATTGGTATTGGTTAAACTTTGAATAGTTATAAGTAAAAAGGCACCATTGTAAAGTGGTGCCTTTTTGTGTAAAGTTAGTAAGGAATTAAAATGTTAGGTTAGTTTATACTTACAAAACATTTTAAGAAGAGAGATATCTCTGATTATCTCAGTTTTCTAATTAAAAGATTAAAGATTAATTACATAATACTTTTTATTTCTCTTTATAAATGGAATAGGGGACATATTCTTAATAATCTTTTTAATTTGGAAGTTGTCCATGATTAGTTTCAGATGTAGTTCAGAATGTAATTCTTCCAAATAAAGAGAACGTTGGCCTTTTAATTTAGCTTGATCAATTTGGTCTTGCAATCTTTCATACTCAGAGTGTATGTTGAACTCAATTGCATTCTTTACAGATACAATTTTCATCGTTAAATAGGTGTTTGTTGTTATCTCAAATATAGCCAAAGGTAAATTGGAAAAGACCTTGTTCACTCAAGAAATTGTGCGTTCACCATTTTTAACAATAATATCATAATTGTTATTTTTAATCACAAAATGAGATTTATATGTGTTATTTTATATGAAATTAGATAAATAATTATTGTATTTTTTTATTTATCTTAATAGTACTTATGAATGTTAAAATTTATAGGTATTCGCAATTGACTAGTAAATTTTTAAAGCTGTTGTGCATAAAAAAATAGCTACCAATTCTGATAGCTATCATTTTGTAATTTACTCTATCTCTATTAGATAGGATAGAATTAGGGGGCTTTTATAGAATAGCTTTTATAAACGTATTTAATTCAAATAATAAGGTGTAAAGCGAAATTAAGATGATGTTATAGTGTTTATAAAAAGATCGATACTATTCTAAGATACATGTTCCATAGGAAAACGAATAGCGTAGTACTTTTTAGGTCTCCTGAGGAAAGAAAATAAAGTAGTTTTTTTAATAAACTTCTTAATCACATAGTTTTGTTTAATTAGATACATGTGATTCTGGTAAGAAAGAGTGTCTAAATAGATCACTTGTTCTCCTTTTTTCTTTGCTTTCTCTATTAATTGCTCAATTTCAGTAAGCTCTTTTAGCATACTGAAATCATCAATAGGGGTTTTGACTGAAACAATTTGCATATTATATTTATTTGTTAATAAGGTGTTTTTACAAATGTATAATAAATAGTATCAGTTAGTGAATATTAATCATTGTATTTGTGTTAAGTTTGAATTATTATTTGTTTTGCAGTTTTTTGACTATTTAACAAAATATTAAGAACTGTTTTTTGTTAAATAGACATATGTTTTTTGTTTTTTTATATATTTAATTTTAAATTTTCTATTTTTATCTTTATTTTATTGATTGTTTAATAAGATATATTGGTTAAATTCTGAAAGATATTCGGTATTAATACTGGCTTAATATATAATTCGCAAAATGATGTATAGATGTTGATCCTATTCCCTTTTTATATATATGTTTGGTTAACGTTAGTGCTTGATTAATAAGATAGTAATGGTAGCAGGTTTTCAGTGTGTTTTCTTTTGAAAGGTTTGGGGTAAACTATCATTTTGTATAATTCTTAGATTAATTTGAGTTTATCCTATTTGTAGCTTTTTTTGAAGTTTTACTTTGATATGTTTGGAATAATTAGTTGTTGCTTTACAGGTTTAAAAGCAAGTGAATATTTGAACCTTCTTAATTTTAATGGCGAGTTGGCTCAAGCTAAGACTTGTGTTAATTAGTTTATAGTAGTGAAGAGTTGATACTATTTATTTAAAACTATATTTTTAAAAATACGATATTGGGTAAAAAAAAACCAGTTATTGATTTTAATAACTGGTTTTATAATTCTTGAAATCTCCGTCTTGTTGCATTAGGTTGGACC
>NZ_WSPP01000182.1:0-4059 GCF_009767705.1 Myroides sp. LoEW2-1
GGAGTAGCGTGAGCTACTCCTTTTTTTTGTGGTATACTATTCTCAAAAAAAAGGAAGTCGTCTATGTAGACGACTTCCTTTTTTGATATATGTAATAATTGTTATTTTAAGTTTTTCCAAACCCATTCACCTTCTTCCATATAAGGGCGACAAGTTCTATCTAAATAGTTTGGTGTATCCGTACACATTTTTAACTTCTCATCATCATATTTATAATGTTTAACAACCCCATTTTCTTTGTATTGTAACTCTAAATAGGTTGGAACTCCATCATTATCATCATCAACATTCAAAAAGTTTGGCGTATTGCTAAAACCGCTTGTTGAATAACTGAAATAGTCTTCCAGTGTTAATTCTGTACCGATTTTTGAAGGGTCTACTTCGTATTTTGAAGGGATTCCGTCCAAATCGTGATCTCGCTCTATACTGTAGTATAAAGAGATATCGACAATAGCAGGCTGGTAACCTTTTAATTTTCCTCCGACAGGATTATTGAATGTATATAGTCCTGATGGGATAATTGCTATAAGTCTACCTGCTTTTCCTTCAACCTCTACACTTCCGTCAGCTCCTGTTTTGATAGACGTAGCTGTTTTGATTAATGAAAGCAGTTGTCTTTCTCCTGATGTTAGTTGAGCAGGACGAGACACTGATTTACCTGTTACTACATTCGAACCATTGTATTCGTGTATTGTCAATGGATAAGAGTAATAGTCAGGTTTATAAGGATTTGATACTACTTCGTTATTTAAGTTATATACTTTACTTTTTACATAAGTAGAGTCGATAGGTAGAACATGACTTCCCGTTCCTTCTTCTATGATGAAATAGTTAATTTCGTATTCCTGTACAGCATCGTCAAAGGGATTGTATTCCAAACGACTTACTGCATCCTTCCACATTCCTGTATAAGGGTCAATTGTCTTTGTCGCTATTGGGTTAATACTGTATAAATCGTTTTTAAATTTTATTGTCTTAAATCTTGGGTCATCTTTTAAGATAGGCTCTCCATCGTAGTCTTTACTTTGTATACTATCTAATCTAATTTCTCCTGTTTCCTTATTCTCGTAGATATAGTTATTAGTTAGAAACTTTTCTATATCCGTCTTGTTTTCAGTATAAACTTCAGTACGGTCTCTTAATGGTACAGTTACAGTACCTCCGCTATTGTCATCACTTTTACAGTTAACAAATACTAAGCTTAATGATAATAGACTTAGACCGGCAAAAATTCTCTTCATTTTTTTGACTTATTTTAGTAGTGCAAGATACAATTTTACTTTATTTTTGTATACTTTGTTATTAAAAATTAATATTTTATTATGCGAATTGACAAGTATTTATGGTGTGTTAGGTACTATAAGACTCGAAATATAGCTACAGAAGCTTGTAAAAAGGGGCACGTAACAGTTAATGGTCAAGCCGCTAAACCATCTCGAGAAGTATTCCCTACCGATAAGATAACGTTAAGAAAGGATCAGATAGTATATCAATTGTCAGTTTTAGATATTCCCCAAAATAGAGTAGGGGCAAAACTGGTAGATATTTACCGTAGAGATACTACTCCAGAAGAAGCTTTTGAACACATAGAAATGTTGCGATTAGCCAAGAGTCACTATAGAGCAAATGGCACAGGTAGGCCTACCAAAAAAGATTTGAGAGATATTAATGATTTTTTGGATTACGAGGATGATGAAGATGAAGTTAATGAATAAAGCATATTGGGAACGTAGATATATTGAAGGGAGTGACTTTTGGAATGCAAAAGGAATTACTACCCCGATCAAGGAGTATTTGAATCAATTGACAGATAAGCACATTCGGATTCTGATACCAGGTTTGGGACACGGGTATGAGTTAATGTACCTCAAAGAACAAGGGTTCACAAATGTGGTCGGTTTAGATTTGACAGATTTAGCTGCTCGTGAAACCTTAGAAAAGTTTCCTTTGTTTCCTATTGACGAGGTAGTTTTAGGAGATTTCTTTCAGCATGAAGGTCAGTACGATTTAATATTGGAGCATACGTTCTTTTGTTCATTGCCTATAGCGTTAAGGCCGAAGTATGTTGCTAAAATGAAAGAACTCCTCGCAGTGAATGGGCGCTTGGTTGGTGTCCTTTTTGATTGTGAGTTTGATAGTGTTGATCCTCCATTTGGAGGCAGTCTAAGTGAATATAAGAAGTTATTTTGCGTTTCGGATCTCAACATTGAGATTTTAGAACCTTGTTATAATTCTATAAAACCCCGAAAAGATAGAGAAGTATTTATAAAAATAGTAAAACAACAACATGACTAAGAATATTATTTTAACGAAAGAGCAGATTGCTTTTAAAACAAAGCGCATTGCTTATCAAGTGTATGAAACCTACGTAGATGAAAAGGAAATCGTTATTGCAGGTATAGCTAATAGCGGTTACATTTTTGCAAAGAAAATCGCTGAAGAACTTGAGCGAATATCTGATATAAAAGTTAGTCTTTGCGAGGTGCGCATTGATAAGCAAAGTCCAATAAATCCAATTGAAACTTCTATCTCTGCGTCAGAGTACCAGGATAAAGCAATCTTGTTGGTTGATGATGTACTTAATTCAGGAGCAACGTTAATTTATGGTGTAAAACACTTTTTAAACGTTCCACTAAAGAAAATGAAGACTGCTGTACTCGTGGATAGAAATCATAAAAAATATCCCGTTAAAGCGGACTTTAAAGGGATATCTCTTTCAACTTCTCTATTGGAACACATTCAAGTTGTTTTTGACAAAGAAGAGGAATACGCATATTTAAGTTAATCCAATTATCTTGTTTTAATTATAATAGTGCTTTGATATCAGTGACAATCTCATTGACGGACTTATCGTCAATTGAGATAATATGTTTTGCTTGATAGTAAAAGTAGCTACGGTCAAATAGATGTTTGGCAATAAAAGTTTCGAGAGTATCGTCTGTATCTTGATTTAAGATAGGGCGATGCTCTTTTTCTTTTTCTAATCGATTGGCAAGTGTCTTTATTGAACCTTTCAAGTAAAAAGACTTGACATCTTCCCTTTGTAATACTTCGTGGTTATTTGCATAACAGGGTGTGCCTCCTCCTAAACTGAGAATTACATTTTGGGGTAGCTCTATAATTTCGCGAAGAGCAAGGTGTTCTAATTTTCGAAAATGAATCTCTCCTTTGTTTTTAAATATAGCACTAATCGAAGTTTGCTCTTTTTGTTCGATATAGTCGTCTAAGTCTATAAAAGGGAAAGATAAGTCTTCGGCAAGTTTTTTACCTATGGTTGATTTTCCTGAGCCCATATAGCCTACAAGGATAATTTTTTTCATAAAAATAAGGGGTTGTTATATAGTAAGTTAGGGAATAATTTGAAATTAAGGGCAAAAATAAAACAAATATGTCATGGATTTTAAAAAAAACGTTCTATATTTGCACCCGCAATTAGGAATTGAAATAACGACTCGATAGCTCAGTTGGTAGAGCACAACACTTTTAATGTTGGGGTCCTGGGTTCGAGCCCCAGTCGGGTCACAAATACAATTCAAGTCTAATCGCAATGACTCGATAGCTCAGTTGGTAGAGCACAACACTTTTAATGTTGGGGTCCTGGGTTCGAGCCCCAGTCGGGTCACAAATACATATTGGCATTTTCAGAGATTAATAAATTGACTCGATAGCTCAGTTGGTAGAGCACAACACTTTTAATGTTGGGGTCCTGGGTTCGAGCCCCAGTCGGGTCACGAAAGTAAGAAATCTATTTATTGAAAATGCCGACTCGATAGCTCAGTTGGTAGAGCACAACACTTTTAATGTTGGGGTCCTGGGTTCGAGCCCCAGTCGGGTCACAAAGATAAGAAGCTACTCAGTATGAGAGTAGCTTTTTATTTTCAAAAAGAGTAAGCTTTGGCTTATTTGAAAAACTACCTTAACTCTCCTTTGTCAAAAGGAAAGTTGGTTGTAACAGATTACGGCCACGTGGAGGAATTGGTAGACTCGCCATCTTGAGGGGGTGGTGTCGCAAGACGTATGGGTTCGAATCCCATTGTGGTCACATAGTTACTTTATAAC
>NZ_WSPP01000183.1:0-28435 GCF_009767705.1 Myroides sp. LoEW2-1
TTGATCCTGTTGATCTTTGTTTTGATCCTGTTGATCTTTGTTTTGATCCTGTTGATCTTTGTTTTGATCCTGTTGATCTTTGTTTTGATCCTGTTGATCTTTATTTTGATCTTGTTGATCTTTATTTTGATCTTGTTGATCTTTATTTTGCTGCTGCTGATTTAGTTTTTTTGCGACAGCATAATTATACCTTGTTTCTTCATCTTTCGGATTATTTTTCAGTGCAGACTTGTATGCTTGTTCGGCTGCTTTATAATCCTTTAATTTCATATATGAGTTACCTATATTGTGGTAGGCAAGGTGTTTTTCAGATTTAGAATCGGCAACTTTAATAGCACGTTCATAAGCCGAAATAGCTTCTTTTGTTCTACCTTGTTTTAGCAAGGCATTCCCTAAATTATATTCGGCTGTAGCATTGTTTTCCAATTTAGAATTAGCTATTCTATAGGATGCTTCAGCTTGTGCGTAATGTTTTTGTTCATATCCTTCATTTCCTTTACTTAGGGCTCTACCAGCACTTTGTGCAAAAGTAGCTAAGGACATAAAAAAGAAAGTTATTATATATAATAAGTGCTTCATAATCAAAAATCATTAATCATTATCTTCATTCTTTTCATTGAACAGGTTTAGATTTTTCATCCATTGTGTTTTGCGCTCTAAAATGAATAAGTCAATGAAAATTAAAATAAATGCAAATGCCAAAAACCACTGAAATTGTGATTGATATTCAGAAATCTGTTGAGATTCAAAGTCTGTTTTTTGAATCTTATTCAAGTCATTTTTAACTAAATCAACGACTTCTTGGGTATTAGATCCATAGTAATATTTGCCTCCCGTTTTTTCTGCAATGTGTTTTAAAGTATTTGGATTGAGTTTTGTAATCACAATTTCGTTGTCCCAATCTTTTTTATACTCAACGCCTTTGGCAGTGCGAATAGGTATTGGACCTCCTTTTTCAGTACCCACTCCGATAGTGATAATCTTTATTCCTTTTTGAGAAGCAATAGCGATAGCGCCATCCATTTCTTCTCCGTGATCTTCACCATCAGAAATGAGGATCATCACTTTACTGGTATTTGGGTTATCATAAAAGTTACTCGCTTCATAGATTGCATCTTCAAAAGCGGTACCTTGAGAGGATACCATATCCGTATTCATGGTTTGCAAATACATTTTTGCAGCATAGTGGTCTGTTGTAATTGGAAGCATCGGGAAAGCTGTTCCAGCATAGCCAACTATTCCAACTCTATCAGGTCCGAGATTATTGATAATCTGTGAAACCAGTTGTTTCATTTTAGCCAAACGATCTGGCGCCATGTCCTCTGCAAGCATACTCTTAGAAACATCCAAGGTAAATACAATGTCAATACCCTGACGTTTGACTGTTATCAATTTGGTTCCAATTTTCGGATTAACTAATCCTATTACAATCGAAACTAATGCCATAAGATAAAGACCAGCCTTGATGATTGACTTATTCTTAGATCTGTTTGGCGCTAATATTTTCATTGCTTTGTGCGTAGCAAAAGTAGATTGCTTTCTTTTCTTCCATAGCAAATCAGCAATGATAAGACCTACAATTGCTGCAATTACAATTAATAAAAGAAAGTATTTTTTATTATCAAGTTCCCACATAATAAACTTATATAAATCCTCTAAAAAGAGTTTTTCTTAGTATTATTTCAATGCTTAAGAGAATAAAACTTATTAAAGCAAACAAGTGAAATTTCTCATCTGTATTAACGAACTTTTGCTCGTCTATTTTTGTCTTCTCTAATTGGTTGATTTCTTCATAAATATTTTTTAAGCTATCTGTGTCAGTTGCTCTAAAATATTGTCCTCCTGTCATCTGAGCGATTTCCTTCATTAATTCTTCGTCAATCTCTACTTGGACTTTTTCATATACAACTTCTCCATTAGGTTTCATACCTACTGGTGAATCTGCCAAACCATTTGTACCTATACCAATAGTGTAAACTTTTATGTTGTATTCCTTTGCTATTTTTGCTGCCAATATAGGATCAATTGCTCCCGTATTATTTACTCCATCTGTTAATAGGATAATGACTTTACTCTTAGCAGGACTATCTTTTACTCTGTTTATCGCTGTTCCCAATCCTACGCCAATAGCAGTACCATCTTCAATTTCATTGCTATACGTTATGGTGCGCAGTGCATTTAAGATAAGTGGCTTATCACTTGTAGCTGGAGTTTTTGTATAAGCTTCAGCAGCGTAGATTACAATTCCTATGCGATCACTTACGCGTTGTTTGACAAAGTCAGCAGCTACAGTTTTCAAGGCTTCCAATCGATTAGGCTGTAAATCTCTCGCTAACATACTTCCTGAGATATCCATTGCCATGATAATATCTATACCATGTGTAGAATGTATCTGATGATCCACACTGATTATTTGAGGTCGTGCTAATGCTACAATCAAGGTTGATAAAGCTAATAGCCTTAGTACAATAGATACAGGTAGTAGCTTTATGAGAATTGATTTACTATTTCTTATTCCTTTTGTCGTACTTAACTTTACTGTAGCATGTTGTTTTTTTCTATTGATATACCAAATATAAAATGCCACTGGTAGCAATAGAAAAAGCCAAAATAACTCTGGATTTAAAAAAGTTACATTTTTCATTATCATTTTTCTTCATTGTATTGAATTGATTCAAATACTCTTTGAACTAATTCAACTGCAAGTTTATCATTATTTCGATAGAAAACCCATATCTGACTACGGTTCTCACCATATTGGGTCAGTACTCCTTCAAATTCTATTTCTTCTATTTTACCTGTCTCCGTATCTTCTAATTTGAAACTACCAAATACTTCTGTACCTACTATACCTTTTGAGTTCTCAAAGTCATCTTCCTCATATTGTATATCCGTTACTTTGTAATTTTGCGTAATTGCCTTTATCGCATGAGCGATTATTTCCTTCTCAGTTGATTTGAACTCTTTAGTCGTTACTGAATTACTCAATATCATACTGATAGGGTCCTCCAAAGTTTTGAATCTAAACTGCTGTATTGATTCTAAACCATCAAGTTTCGCTTCTTGAATTACAGTTTCATTTTTGCGTACTAACACGACTGGAGTAGTAATAGTGATACCTGGATTTGACCCATACGTACTACTAATCCATTCTTTTTCCAATAGTTTCTTTGTGTTGTTAAACGTAAATAGACTGTACTCTCTTTCACTTGCAGTAGTGAAGTAATAGCCTATTCCTGTAAGTAACATTAAGAAAATGGATACGCCAATTGGCAACCAAATACGAAAGCGCATACGGCGTCTTTTCCTTTCTTCTCGTCTTCTAATTCGCTCTGTCTGAGTAGCTGCAGATATAGGATAAGCCTCGTTAATCTTATCTACGATTCCCTGTATCTTACTCGTATCTCCTTGGATTTCACTCTCAGTTGGTTGAGATTTGGCAAACTTTACTAAGTCAGCTGTTTCGAGAATTCTTTTGAACTCATTGATAACCTCTGGTTTTAGTTTGATATTCTTATCTCTTAAAGTGTTTTTTAAGAGTATCATAATCTCATAGGTGGTCATTTCTCTTGCAGAAATATCAAATGTATCTTCAAGAAAGTTTCTTACGACATTACTCATCTCTGAATAATATGGTTTAGCATCTCCTCTCGTCCAGTTCTTTTTCTCCTCAAGTTTTTTTAATTTCTTGACTGCTTTCTCATAAGGGGTTTTATATTTATCGTCCTCAGTTAGGTTTTTCTCCTGCTTGTATTTAATGAATAAGTACAATGCTATACCTACGACGATGGATAAAACGACGAAAATGATGTAATACCAGTAAGTAGAAAATGATGCACCCTCTTTTGAAATACCCTTAATTTCATATAATGGAGTTTTTAGAGTATCTACTTGTACAGGTAATACGTTAATTCTTACCGAATCAGTCTTGAACATTGATGCATCTACAATGACTGGTACCTGCGGAAGAGTGTAGGAACCTTCATCGAATTGCGTTAAATCATACTTCTTGATTAACTCTATATCATCTTGTTTTACAACTGTATCTGTCGGATAGTTCTCTATGACTTCAAAAGCTCCAATTTGTTCTGTTTCAGGAAAAGTAATCTTTGTCCCTTCTTTAGTATGGGCTGTAATTGTATAGGAGAAACTATCACCTATTTTTATTTGAGTGGTATCTACTTTAGACTCAATTCTATTTTGAGCGTACAGCGTACTACTAAAAAATAATAAAGTTGTGAGTATATATAGAAATTCCTTTTTCATGATTGTTATCTTGATTTGAAGTAGCCTAAGAGTTTTTTTACATAACTGTCATTTACCTCTATGTTGATTGTACCTGCTCCACATTTTTGAAATACTTTTAAGAATTTCTTTTCCTTTTTCTGGAAGTAGGCTTCATATTCTTTACGCGTACTTTGACTTGAAGTATTGAGTACCACTTCTTCTCTTGTCTCAGCATCAAATACTGTTATTAAACCGACATTAGGTATTTCTTGTTCGCGTTTGTCATAGACGCGAATACCAGTAATGTCGTGTTTCTTTGCAGTAATCCTCAATGTAGATTCAAAGTTCGGTGTGATAAAGTCTGAAAGGACAAAAACAATAGCTTTTTTCTTTAAAACTTTCGTAGCGTACTCTAACGCATGTGCTAAATCAGTATGCTGACTCTTAGGTTTGAAATCTAATAATTCGCGAATAATACGCAGAACATGCGTTTTTCCTTTCTTGGGAGGAATGAATAGCTCTATCTGATCTGAAAATAGAATTAGACCAATCTTATCGTTGTTTTGTGTAGCTGAAAAAGCTAAAGTTGCTGCTATTTCGGTTACGATTTCATTTTTAAAAGTATCTGTTGACCCGAAGTTTTCAGAGCCACTAACATCAACCATTAACATTAGTGTTAATTCGCGTTCTTCTTCGAAGACTTTGATATAAGGTTCGTTATATCTTGCCGTTACATTCCAGTCTATTGCTCTTACATCGTCCCCAAACTGATATTGTCTAACTTCGGAGAAAGTCATCCCTCTACCCTTAAAGGAAGTATGATACTCCCCTGAGAATATATGATCACTTAATCGCTTTGTTTTTATTTCAATTTTTTTGACTTTCTTTAAAATGTCTTTGGTATCCATAGCATATCTTTCAAAATGTTCAAACTTCAAAACCTATTTGTAGATCAGTACAAATAGGTTAAATCAATTACCAGAAGAACCTTAATTATTAAGGCACTTCTATTTCATTTACAATTTGATTTATAATATCTAATGAAGTGATATTTTCAGCTTCAGCTTCGTATGTCACTCCAATTCTGTGTCTTAATACATCTACTACTACTGCGCGTACATCCTCTGGAATAACATAGCCTCTGCGCTTAATAAACGCATAACACTTGGCAGCTGTTGCTAAGTTGATACTTCCACGAGGAGAAGCACCGAAACTAATAAGTGGTTTTAATTTTTCTAATTTGAATTGCTCAGGATATCTTGTTGCAAATACAATGTCTAAGATGTATTTTTCAATCTTCTCATCCATGTATACCTTCTTAACAACCTCTTGAGCTCGTTTGATCTGTTCTAAAGTTACAACAGGGTTTATTTGCGGTTTTTCTCCCGCTAAATTTTGACGAATAACAAGGCGTTCTTCCTCTAACTTTGGATAGTCAATCACCGTTTTCAACATGAAACGGTCCATTTGAGCCTCTGGTAATGGATAAGTACCTTCTTGTTCAACTGGGTTTTGGGTAGCCATTACCAAGAACGGTTGCTCTAATTTATATGTCTCATCACTGATAGTTACTTGTTTCTCTTGCATCGCTTCCAAAAGTGCAGACTGTACTTTTGCCGGTGCACGGTTTATCTCATCTGCTAATATAAAATTGGCAAAGATTGGCCCCTTACGGATACTGAAATCATTTTCCTTTACATTGTAAATCATTGTCCCTATAACGTCCGCAGGTAGTAAGTCTGGAGTAAACTGAATTCTATTAAAACTTCCATGTACTGCTTTTGAAAGTGTATTAATAGCTAAGGTCTTTGCTAAACCTGGTACTCCTTCAAGTAGAATATGACCTTGTCCTATCAATCCAATTAATAGACGATCAATCATATGTTTTTGTCCTACAATAGCTTTGTTCATTTCCATTGTCAACAAATCAATGAAAGAACTTTCTCTTTCAATTAATTCGTTTAATTCACGAATATCATAATTTGAAGCTGTATTATCCATACTTGTTTGTTTTGTTAAATAGACTCTTTTTTAAACCTTTACGCAAATTGGAAAAATATTCTTTATATAGTTGTTAATATATGGTTAAATGTAAAATGCTTAATTTGTAATTAAGCGTGAATTATGACTTTCTTTTTATAATTTTAAGAAGTAAAATTGAAATGATGTGATTAACAAACGTTTACTAATTAAAAATATACTCGGGTATTACGACGAAAATAGCTTCTACGATAAGAAAAGACAGCTTAATCTACATACTAAGTCAGGCAAAGCTAAGTTTCTAAAACATATCTGTGCCTTGTCTAATTCAAACCCTAACAACAATTCCTACTTGCTTGTGGGCATTGAAGATACAGATAATTATATTACGGGCGTAGATTTTTATGACGATAGTAAAATTCAGAATCTCGTAAACGCCTATTTGGAGAATGCACCCAGCATTGTCTACGACAATGTTCCTTTTGGTTTATTGCCTAAGGATAAGGTAGTTGGATTAGTGACGATTAAGCCAAATGGACTTCTAACTACGTTTAAAAGAAAAATTAATGAGATAGAGGAAGGGACCTTTTTTTACAGAGTTGGGAGTACTTCTGTTCCGAATGAAAAGGTACCTATCGAAGATAATAGCAAAGTTGTGACAAGTATCGAGAATGTTTCACAGATCGACTTTAAGACGCTTTTAGATACAGTTGTCAGTTTTGTAGCTGATACTCACAAGGATTTAAAAGCCAGATATAGTGTCTTTAAGGAGCAGTTTATCATTTGTTGGGCTGGAAACAAAATGAAAGTTCGCGGAACTCCTTTTTACTCCCGAGTGGATATCCTGTTTGTCAACGAGCAGATTCAGCTTTTTTACTCTGATTTGGATGCTGTTACTATCTACTATGACGACAATGAATTTGTTATTACTGAGTATCTAAATTTGGGTCTGAATGACAAAACATCTTATTATCCTTTCGAAGAGGTAGCTATTCACTTTTACGACAATGGAACTTATGGTATTTCAAATACTTTATTATTTGATCCGCCCAGCTACAATCGAAATATACTAGGGCATATTTATGGGAGTAGTATGAATGTCATTTATAAAATCCAAAATGAAATGCGATTGACCTCTAAAGAAGAACGCGTTTTAAACAAATTGTGTTTCAATATGATGTTGTGTTACCTCAATGGTTTCGACAAAGCTATTGACGAACTACTCGAGGTTAAAGATTACCTAAAAAAACACAGTGATCCTCAATTGTTTGTAGCCTTTAAAGAAGTAATGCGTATCTTGCGTAAGCTTAAATATGAAATGGATTAGGTAATGAATAGAACACTTGTTATTGGTGATATTCACGGTGGATATAAGGCTCTGCTACAAGTTTTAGACCGTGCAAATGTCACTGCAAATGATACTCTTATTTTTTTAGGAGATTATGTAGATGGATGGAGCGAATCCGCTCAAGTAGTAAACCTACTATTAGAATTAAAACTAAAACAGAAGTGTATCTTTCTTCGAGGAAATCACGAAACGCTTTTGGTACATTGGTTAAGAACGAAAGAAACGAATAAACTATGGGAGTATAATGGAGGAGATGCCTCTATGAAATCGTATAGTCAGTTAAGTGAAATAGAGGTACAGAAACATTTAGATTTTTTTGACTCTTTAATGAATTACTATATTGATGACAAAAATAGATTGTTTGTACATGCCGGGTTTACTAATCCAAGAGGTATTACGGATGAACATTTTGAAGAAAGTCTGTATTGGGATCGTACTTTGTGGGAGCTTGTCATGAGTATGAATGCGAATCTTTCTCCAGATGATATCTTGTACCCTCGACGCTTAAAGCATCACAGCGAAGTATACATTGGTCACACACCAGTGACTCACTTTGGTTTTACAGAACCAACAAACTTTGCTAATGTGTGGAATATTGATACAGGAGCTGCTTTTTTAGGAAAGATATCCATACTTGATATTGATTCTAAGGAGTTTTGGCAAAGTGACACCGTGGCCGCTATGTATCCAGATGAAGAAGGTAGAAACCATAAATAACTGAGTATTTTATTATATTTGCTGTTAAATCAAATTAGAATATGAAAAAACTATTTTTAGGACTAATGTTTTTAGCTTGTACTTTTGGAGCAAAAGCACAGGCTTTAAATGAGGTTAAAATAAATGTTTTGAATACATTAGTATTAGCTTCTGTTGAGTTAGGGTACGAACATTTTATCGATCATAACCAATCGATCGGTGCAAATTTCAATATCAATGATCGATTTTCTTATCACGCTGAAAAGAACAGTAAGAATCAAAAGTTTAAGACAAATAGTTTAATGGTTAATTACAACTATTACTTTGGAGGTAAGACTGGTGCTAATGGTAGTGGTTATGTGGTTACTCCTTTTTTGAAATACAGATTTGGAAACTTTGAAGAAGATAAATGGAATGAAATAGATGCTGTAGATCAAACTGTAAAAGTAGATATGGACAGTTTCATATTTGGTGTTGGAGTAGGGTACAAATGGGCTTTGGGTGATTCATTTACTATCAATCCATTTGCAAATATTGCAAGAAACTTCAGTAGTGAGGTGAACGACCGCTTTTCAGCTATTGAGTTTAATGCAGGTATCAATATTGGATATAGATTTTAGAACGTAATAAGAGATAAATACTTTTTCAAAAGGAGTTCCTTCAAGGAACTCCTTTTTTTTTGACTTTATGCCCTATATTGATTGTGCTTATTTGTCTGTTATTCACTTCATTATTGGTGGTTTAATGTTTGATTTGTATAATTCTTTTAGTGTGAATTAGTGTAAATTTAGGTGATTGTTCAAGGATGTTTTTAAAGGGAATACTCTATTTCACTGTACTACATTACTGGCTTAGGTTGCTGTTTTGACTCTGCCTGGAGTAGTTGAGTTTAATTCTTTGATCGACCGTGCCTGCTTCAGTAGTAGTATATAATTAGCAATGAGGACTAGTATTAATTACCTAAAATATGATCTGTTATGAGTAGATTTCAAAAGACGGGAGCACTTGTCTGCTTCTTTTTTATACTTATTTTTAGTTTGTACCTTTCTTTTTTTAAGGGGAGTGGTATTAGTTTTTTGAACTATGAAATGTATCTTAACAATGCTGACTTTTATTTCAACCTACTTTTAATTTTGATTGCAGAGGGATTAGTTTTGTACTCTTTTTTAAAATTAATTAAATCCTTGTAAGATTGGTAGATGCGTTCGTTAATACGGCTCAGAATAGTGTATAGCGCGTGATTCATTGTAGCTTATAGAGATAAAATATAAAAAGGGTTCACTCAGTGAACCCTTTTCTGTGTATTGCGATAAGTATTTATTATCTATTCGTTTAGAAATCAAATTTAATACCTTGAGCTAAAGGTAACTCAGTTCCGTAATTGATGGTATTGGTTTGACGTCTCATGTATGCTTTCCAAGCATCTGATCCGGATTCTCTACCACCTCCTGTTTCTTTTTCTCCTCCGAATGCACCACCGATTTCAGCTCCAGATGTTCCGATATTGACATTGGCTATTCCACAATCTGATCCTGCATGAGATAAGAACAATTCCATTTCTCTCATGTTAGTAGTGAATATAGATGAAGATAATCCTTGAGGAACGCCATTTTGCATAGCTATTGCCTCTTGAATATCGCTGTATTTCATAACGTATAAGATTGGGGCAAAGGTTTCTGCTTGTATGATTTCGTAATCATTTTTACCTTCTATGATACACGGTTTTACATAGCATCCACTTTCATAACCTTCACCTGAAAGAACGCCTCCTTCTACAATTATTTTACCTCCTTCTTTTTTTGCTTTTTCTATTGCGTTTAAGTAATCTTGAACAGCGCCTTTATCAATTAGTGGACCTACGTGATTAGTTGCATCAAGAGGGTTGCCTATTTTTAACTGTGCATACGCTTTTTGAAGTACTTCAATGGTTTTGTCATATACGCTTTCGTGTACGATAAGGCGTCTTGTACTTGTACAGCGTTGTCCTGCTGTTCCTACTGCTCCAAAAACAGCACCAACTAAAACCATGTTGATATCTGCATGTTCAGAAACAATAATAGCATTATTTCCTCCTAATTCTAAGATGGTATTTCCAAATCTTTCAGCTACGGTTTTTGAAACGTGTCGGCCAATGCGTGTTGATCCTGTAAAGGAAACTAACGGGATACGGTGATCATTATTGATCAAATCACCACATTCGTTCCCAACTACGAGGTTACATACTCCTTCAGGAATATTGTTTTCCTTGAAAACTTTAGATACTATATTTTGACATGCTACTCCACATAGAGGCGTTTTTGAACTTGGTTTCCATACACAAACGTCTCCACAAACCCATGCAATCATTGTATTCCAACTCCAAACTGCTACTGGGAAGTTGAATGCTGAAATAACACCAACAACACCTATCGGGTGCCATTGCTCATACATCCTATGCTGTGGTCTTTCAGAATGCATCGTTAAGCCATACAACTGACGAGAAAGACCTACTGCAAAATCACAGATATCGATCATTTCCTGTACTTCTCCCAATCCTTCTTGTAAGCTTTTTCCCATTTCATAGGATACAAGCTTTCCAAGATATTCTTTGTTTTTGCGTAATTCATCACCTATTTGACGAACAATTTCTCCTCTTTTTGGAGCGGGTACATTTCTCCAAGTCTTAAATGCCTCCGTTGCCGTTTGCATTACTTTTTCATAATCATCAGCAGTAGATGCCTGTACTTTGCCAATTAAAGCGCCATTTACTGGAGAGTAAGATTCAATTATTTTTCCATTTGAAAATGAATTTAATCCCGTAGATGAACCGTGATTTATTTCTTTTAAGCCAAGCTTCTGTAAAGCTTCTTCAATACCAAATTGGTTATTTAAGTTTGCCATTTTCTAATTTATTAGGTTTTTATAGTTGATTGATTGCTAATATATAAAAATTGCGGCAAATGATTATAAGTGTCTTAAAATCTTTGAGATTACTGTTTGATTAGTTTACTTATTTCATTCATTTAAGGCGCTTTATCATAGCTATACGTGTTTTTTTGAACCTTTCATAGCCGTGTTTTATAATTTTCGTCTTGGGCAGTCAATAGGGGATAGCCGAGGCATTGTGGTTTCTTGTTATTCGAATTGTTTATTGCTTTGTTTTAGAATGGTGATTTGTGTTGTTTTCCTCGCACTTTTTCTGGGTATGCTTAGGGGTTTCTGGGAGTTTTCTTCGGAAAACACCCCTTTTTCCGAAGAAAAGTGCAAGAATACCCCAAGAAAGGTGCAAAAAACTCCCAAGGTATTGCCCTCTTTTTTTGTACTTAGGAGGTCTTTAAGTCATTAGTCATTTTATCTACTTCGTAGAGGGGATTAAGGCTCTATTTTGAATGTGTTCTTGGGGTAAATTGGTTTGTTTAGTAACTGCTAATCTTTCAGTAATGTACAAGCATTTACGGAATAGAGAATTTTCACGGACTATATTTTTAGCATAGTCACTTATCTTTGGAATAGCTGATGCATTGCTATATGAAATTTTTAGTTCGTTAAAGAAAAATCCCCATTGTTATCTTTAAATAACAATGGGGATTTTTTATATGGATAGATTAAGTGTTATTTCACTTAGTGAATTTTGGGTCTGATTCCATAATGTGGTTACAGTTCTTACACGTTCTTAATTCTTCTGAGGAATAAAAGTCGTTAAAATGGGGTAAGAAGTCAGTTTCTATGTTTGTTAGTTCAAAGTAGACTTCGTGTAGTTTGTGGTTGCACTGCTCGCAATACCACAATAATCCATCTTTCGTATTTTGTCCTTTCGCTCTCTTCTTTTCAATCACTAAGCCAACTGAGTTCTCTGTTCTAATTGGTGAATGTGGAACTTTGGCTGGCAATAAATAGATATCACCTGCTTCTAAAGTGACTCTTTTTCGCTCGCCATTTTCTTGAATGTCAATGTAGATGGTCCCTTGTAGTTGAAAGAAAAACTCCTCTGCTTCGTTATAGTGAAAGTCTTTACGAGCATTCGGTCCTCCAACGACCATAACGATATAGTCATCTGATAACGGATAGATGTTTTTGTTGCCTACAGGAGGTTGAAGTAAGTTTTTATTATCTTCAATCCATTTATATATATTGATACTTTTTTGATTACTCATTGCTTTAAGCCTTTTTAATTACTTCTACTCAACCAAGATTGTGGATTGTTAATATCCGCATTATGAGTTAATAAGAATTTTAAGACAGTCTTACCACTGCTATTGGTATTAATGACACCAATGCTTTGTTTCAGACTTACACTATCTCCTTTTTTGACGTATACTTCACTTAGGTTTTGATATACTGTGATATAATCACCATGTTGAATAAGTACAGCCTTATTTCCCCCTGGTAATACTTGGACTTGTAGGACTTCTCCTTGAAAAACAGCTCTTGCTTGTGCTCCTTGTTCAGTCGAGATTTCTACACCACTATTGTGTATAGTCAAATGTTTTTGTACTGGGTGAGGCTGATCTCCGTACGACAGTGATATATATCCTTTTTCTACTGGCCAAGGAAGTTTTCCTTGGTTAGCTTTAAAGTTATCAGCGACTAATTTACCTTCTGGAGTTAATTCAAATGTAGCTGACGATGAAGTCGCCGTTGACTTAGTCGTTGTCTTACCCGCTTTGGCTGCTGCTTCTCTTGCTTTTCTATTTGCCTCGGCAATTGCTTCGCGGATAAGCTGTTGTATTTTTTTGTCTATTTCTTTTGTTTGTTCTTGTTTCTTTTTAATCTCGTCATTGTATTTCTTTTGATCTTTTTTGACGATTTCCATTAAATTAGTCTGTGAACTTAAATCTTGTTCTAATGCTTTTTGATTGCTTTTTTGCTCCTCAAGCAGAACTCTTTGTTTTTCTTTATCTATGGCAAGTTTGGCAATCTTTTTATCGAGAACTTCTTTTTTCTCCTGTAATTCATCCCCTTGTTCTTTTCGGTATTCAGCATATTGTTTCATATACTGTAGGCGTTTGTAAGCTTGCAGAAAGCTATCTGACGACAGTATGTACATTATGCGGCTTTGATTGGATTTACTTTTGTAGGATTTTTCTATAATATTAGCATAGTCCTTTTTTAGTTTCTCCAATTCAGCTTCAAGTACGTTGATCTCTTTTTGAGTTTTCGCGATATTGTTTGTCGTTACCGTAATTTGCTGTTGAACATTATTGATCAATTGGCGATTAAGGGATATTTTGCGATTGAATTCTTCTATTTCGGATAATATATTACGCTCTTTTGTTCTCTCTACTTGCAATAGCTTTTGCACAGACTTGATTTCGATCATAATCTGTTGCTTTCTGCGTTCAAGTTGTGCTTGAGTTTCTTTTTGTTGGCTCCAGCTGAATGCAGATGTAAGTAGTAGTGCTATTGTAATATATTTTGCTCTCATATGTAGCGAGGTTCCCTATTGATTTATTTTAATTTCTTTGTATCCGCTTGGTACTTTATATTGAAAATTGGTTTTTTCATTAAATGTTACCTTTTCATAACGAATGTTCAAATTTATGCTTTTTTCTTGTTCAGCCTTAATATTTATTTCAGTAGGCGCTGTGTACTTTCCAATTCGCTGATAATTTGGATAGCTGATAGTTACTTTTCTATTTTGCTGTGGTTCCGAAATTTCTTCTTTTTTCAACAGGCCATTTTTGTCCTCGAAATAATAGGTAGATTGTACATCAGTATCGATAGTTGATTCTATTTTATGTAAGCCTTCTGCAATACTTGATTGAAGGTTGTTTGTTTTGTCTTTGCTATCGAGCGCTTGTCCCAGTAATAGGTTTTGAAATCGGTTAAAATCCAATTCAGTACCAATCCATTGCGTAAGGATATCAAAGGTGCCTTTGAAGTAAACTTTGTTCCACTTATCATAGAATTGAACTTGCTCAGGTGTGATCAACGCTTTAGCTACTGGAAAACCAATGTAGCGTATATTGAGCATGATTTGCTTGTCTTTTTCTATGGAGATGTCTATAGCAAACTTTTGACTTTGCTTATCTGTTTCATAAGAGGCTGAACTTCGAATTAAGGTTGTCTTAAAGTTCTGTGCGTGTTTACTGTGTTCATTTAAGATAGTAAGGACAGTTTTTGTATTTGTCGCATTGCCTTCGTCAAGGTTTAAACTATTCTTGTTTTTTTTACAAGCTACTAAAAGGGTAAGACAAAATACCACCAACAAGATTTTTTTCATATCAAATTTGCTTCTTAAACGGGTTTAATGAACCAATATAACTAAAAAAAATCCGTTTTAAACTGCTTTTAAAACGGATTTAAGATTTTTTATTCTAAAACGGAATAATCTCCAATACTTATATTAGTGTGTTTGCCATCATAGACAGCGTGGTTTCCTACCATCGCATTGTCTAAGTTTGCATTGCGAATAATTGAGTTTGTTTGGATCAAACTGTTTTTGATTGTCGCATTTTCTACTTTTGTGTTTTCTCCTAAGGAAACATTTGGACCTACTGTAGCATTTCTTAAAACTACATTGTCTCCAATAAAACAAGGTGGTATGATTGTGCTGTTTTCATTTACTACAGTTGGAGAAATGTAATTTGCATTTTCAGCTTCTAAGAAATCAAGCATTCTATTGTTGGTGTCTACTGTTACATTTTTGTTACCACAGTCCATCCATTCATCTACTTGCCCAGGCATGAATAACATTCCTTTCTGTTTCATGTTTTCTAAGGCATCAGTTAGCTGATATTCTCCTCCCTTGATGATATTATTATCCAAGAGATATTCTAATTCACTGCGTAAAGTTTCTCCACTTTTGAAATAGTAAATCCCTATAATTGCTAAATCTGAAACAAATTCTTTCGGTTTCTCTACGAAATCGATAATTTGCTTTTTGTCATTCATTTTTACAACTCCAAAAGCACTTGGGTCTTTTACTTGCTTAACCCAAATAACGCTATCGGCATCTTTGTCTAAGTTGAAATCAGCGCGGAATAAGGTGTCTGCATAAGCTACGACAATTGGTCCTTGCATACTTTCTTTAGCACATAGGATAGCATGAGCCGTTCCCAATGCTTCGTTCTGATAACAAATGGTTCCTTTCGCTCCTAATTTCTCAGCAATAGTGATCAGATCTTTCTCAACATCCTTTCCAAAGCTTTCGTGAATAATGAATGCTATTTCTTCTATCTTGTCATTTAAAACCTTAGCAATATCCTCTACTAATCTGTGTACTATCGGCTTTCCTGCTATTGGTATTAAAGGTTTAGGTACTGTAAGTGTATGGGGGCGTAAGCGAGATCCTCGTCCTGCCATTGGAACTATAATCTTCATTTGTTAAATCTTTTTATTAATATTTTCTTTTACTATTTGCGACCTGTACTTCCAAATCCACCTTCTCCTCTTGTGGTTTCAGTTAATATTTCAACAGGTTGCCAAGCAATTTGTTCATATTTTGCTATAACCATTTGAGCGATTCTCTCTCCATTTTCGATTGTGAATGGCTCTTTGGATAAGTTGACTACAATCACTCCAATTTCTCCTCTATAGTCTGCATCAATTGTCCCAGGACTGTTTAATAGAGTGATTCCCTTTTTTGCAGCTAATCCGCTTCGAGGGCGTATCTGTGCTTCATATCCTTCAGGTAGTTCTAAGTACAATCCCGTAGGTATAATTGCTCTTTCTAAACTTCCCAAAGTTACTGCTTCACTTAAGTTTGCTTTTAAATCCATACCTGCAGATTGTGCAGTTTCGTAATTTGGTAAAGAATGTTGGGATTTATTAATAATTTTTACTGTAGTCATAGTCTAATTTTAAATAGGTCACAAATATAAAAAAGTTATAGCTAAGTAAATAATATTACTCCTATTAGTAGACAATATATCCCTGTGATTGCTGTATTTTGAGTTTTAATTTTCAAATAATTTTATTTTATTATGGGTGTTTTTGTACGCTTTTCTAAGATATAGAGTTGGGTTCAATTGTAATTTTAGGTACTATTTACCTTTGCTGTATTTGATTTGTAAATGCTATAATAAGTTCCACTTTTACGATGAAGAGTGCCATGGCTTTCTTATACCCAAAAGTGCTTAAGTGATTTAAAACAATTTCTATAGTAGTTTGTCATCAACGAAAGGCAATTGATAACGTATTTTAGAGATCCTTATCTTTTGGATTGCTTATCATTGTTAATCAGTTTGTTATGTGGTGTTTTGGACATTTGTGTATAATGCTAAAGTTAGTAGCAAAGCATCTTTATTTATATTGATATAAAGGTTGTATTTTTGTTAGTCTAAGTTTTTTGCCGTGAAAGAGGAAATCAAGTGGTTTACATTAAGTACTATTTTAGGTAGGGTAAAACAGATATTTGACGAGTCTATATCTGGACATACTTTTTGGATGAAAGTGGAGATCTCTCAGTTTAAGAGAGATAGGAGAGGGCATGTTTATTTAGAATTGGTAGAGAATAGTGACGGAGTTGTTCTTGCTAAAGCAAGGGGAACCATTTGGAATCACGCGGCTAATGTCATCTATTCTAAGTTGGATAAAGAGGCAAATAATATTCTAAAAGAAGGTGCTGAAATCTTGTGTTTATGTGAAGTTGTTTATAATGTGGTTTTTGGTTTTTCGGTCAATGTGTTGGACGTTGATTTGAGTTTCTCATTAGGCGAAGTTGAACGAAGAAAGCAAGAGGCAATTAAGAAGTTAGAGGTAAATGGATTACTCGATTTAAATAAGAAGCTTTCTTTTCCTCTTGTTATTCAGAAGATTGCTTTAGTTGGATCTTTGAATACGGCTGGGCATATTGACTTCATTAATCAGTTGGAACAAAATGAGTATGGATTTGCCTTCGATATTGATTACTTTGATTGTCGTGTACAGGGAGACAATGCTCATGTGGAAATTATTAATAAGCTAAATCAGATTCCTGAAAACACCTATGATGTTGTTGTTTTGCTAAGGGGAGGTGGTGCAGCTTTGGACTTGGATGAGTTTAACAACTATGCCTTGGCAGAAGTATTAGCGAGATTGCACACAGCTGTATTTACGGGTATTGGTCATGAAGTCGATACGACTGTAGCTGATTTTGTGGCTAATAAAAGGTTTAAAACACCCAGTGCTGTCGCTGCTTTTATTGTTGAAAGAGCTGTTCAGTTTCACACGCAGGTAAAGAGCCTTTATGATAGTATCACTTCTATTGCTAAACAGCAAGTTGAGATTCAAGGACATGTATTAGAAAAACTTAGTTCTCATTTGAAAATTGAAACTTCAAGAGTGTTGTTGTATGAGAAAAACAAGCTAAAATCGGATGTTAATTTGCTTGTTGTTGAATCGAATGGACGGATTCAAAAAGAGCATTCGGTAATTAACCTTGCAAGTCAAACCATACATTATGCTCCAAGTTCAATTTGTTTAACTGAACGCAACAAACTGCGTGAGAAGGGAAGCCTGGTAGCGTACTTGTTTGGTGAGAATCTGAGAAGTAATAAGCAGAACATAGCACAACTCCGTGAGGTTTTGGAGTTGAGGGTTTCTTCGACTTTGAAAAAGGAAAAACTCAGAGTAGAACACTTGGAGCAGATTCCGAATTTATACGACTTGGATTCACTGATGAAAATGGGACTGGCTATTGTCTGGTATCAAAATAAGACAATTAATGAATTTACTTCACTTCGTGAAGGGGATGTCATTCAAGTGGATGTATTTAATAAACGTTTCGAAATTGTAATTAAAGATATAAAAGAGAAAGAAAAATGGAAACACTTACCTATGAAAGCGCAGTAAAAGAATTAGAAGCTATTCTAAGCGAATTAAAGGATAACCAAGTGACAATTGATGATTTGGCAGTTAAGGTGGAAAGAGCTTCTACGCTGATTGTATTCTGTAAGGAGAAGCTATCTAATACAGAGTTAAAAGTAGAGAGTATTATTGAGAAATTAGGTTTATAGTCAATCACTTGGGTGGTGTATTGATGATCAAGTGATTGACTGTAAATCTCTTAATGTTTACTATTTGAAATGAATTGTCTCACGTCGTCAGAAGATGGTAATTCATATACTTCAAGGTGAAAATAATCTACTGCTGCAAAAACATGGTCAAAAATGTCTGCCATGACATTTTCGTAGAATACCCATTGTGTACTATTGGTAAACATGTATAGTTCAATTGGCAATCCATGTTCTGTAGGTTGTAAATGCCTTACCATTAAGAAATATTCCTTGTGGATATGGGGGTTTTGTTGCGCGTATCTCAATACATAGGCTCTAAACATTCCTATATTTGTTATTCTTCGGCCATTGACAGGCATTGATTGATCTGCACCTGTGTTGGCATTATATTCTTCAATCTCCTTTTGTCTTTCTTCGATATAAGGTTTTAATAGTTGAATCTTTTTGAGGTTCTCTATTTCATCTTTTTCTAAAAAGCGGATAGAGGACATTTTAATATTGATACTCCTCTTAATTCTCCTTCCTCCTGCATTGTGCATCCCTCTATAGTTTTTAAAGGAATCGCTAATTAGAAAATAGGTTGGTATTGTCGTAATTGTTTTGTCAAAATTCTGAACCTTTACAGTGCTCAAGTTTATCTCTAACACAGTTCCATCTGCACCAAACTTCGACATTTCAATCCAATCACCAACTCTTACCATATCATTGGTTGAAACTTGAATACTCGCCACAAACCCCATTATTGTATCCTTGAAGACCAACATTAGAATAGCCGATGCTGCTCCTAAGGATAAAAAGAGGTTTGCTGGTGATTGACCTGTAATAGTTGTATAGATAAAAATTGCAGCAAAGAAATATAAGAATATTGACGAAACTTGCGAATAACTGTCAATGGGTTTGTCTGCTAATTTTGGTTTTGTTTTGGCGTAATCTCTGATACTCTTGATGACTGATCTCAATACCAAAGTCAAAGCTATAATTAATAGTATATTAGTTACAGCTATCATGAATTGGGTTAGATTAGGAAAGCCTTTAAAGAATATTGGAAAGAATATCTTAGCTACAAAAACAGGAATAAGATGCGTAAAATTGTGTAGTAACTTATTTTCGATTAAGATATCGTCGAATTTGGTTTTACTTTTAATAGCAAATGACTTCACTAATACAATAATAATGTTTTTGAGTACATAGTCAAATATAAACATTATAACAGTGAAGGTTAACAATAGGGTAATAGTGGTCGTGATATGAGTTTCGTATTCTCCTAACCCAAATGCTTTGATCATTTTGTAGAACCAATTGTACAGCCCGTTAAAGTTTTCAGGATCAATGATGTTATCTATTGTAATTGAATTCAAGTTGTTTTTGTTTTTTAATTACTATTCTAATGTGTTTTAACAATATAACATTATTATTTTGTTATGCAAGTTTAGTTGTTTTTAAGCTACGTTTTTCTTTTTTAACTTATGATTTTAAGTTGTGATAAGTAGTGTTTTTTGTTTTTCTGTGTTTTGTTTAGGTATATTAAAAAAATGAGATAACAATTGTTATCTCATTTTATATTATAGTGCATTTAGCATTGAATTAATTTTGTCTAAGTTAGGGGTAAGTATAACTTCAATTCGCCTGTTTTTCGCCTTACCTTCTAGTGTATCGTTTGATTGTAATGGTGCATATTCACTTCGCCCTGCAGCAGTTATATTACTTTTGACTATATCTGGATTAGAGGTTATAATGTCAACGATAGCCAGGGCTCGTTTTGTAGACAAGTCCCAATTTGTTTTAACACCTTCTCCTAATTGGCCAACAATCTTGTCGTTATCTGTATGTCCTTCTATTAACACAGTTATATGAGGATTGTTTGCTAATACTTTTGACAATTCATTGACTGCTTGAGCTCCTTCCTGGTTTACAGACCAACTTCCAGATCGAAACAGCAACTTGTTTTCCATCGACACATATACACGGCCGTTTTTCTGTTCTATGCTTAAACCTTTTCCTTCAAAAGCGTTTAAAGCTGATGATAAACTCTCTTTCAAATCGCGCATTTGCTTGTCATTCGCTGCAAGTATAGCTTCTAACTCCGCTATACGAGTTGATTTACTTGCAAGTTCACTTTTGGCTGAAGATAAGCGTGCCGCTTCAGCTTCTAAAGCATCGCGATTATTTTTTTGTAGTGTTTTATACGACTGTTCTAAATCCTTTAAGCGATTTTCAGCAGCTATGATTTCAGCATTGAGGTTCTTGCGTTCTTCTTGCAGTTCCTTTAACTGTTTAGCAAGTTCTTTCTTCCCTTTTTCTAAATCACTATTAGAACTATTAAGCATAGCTAAGTCATTAGAGAGATTGTCGTTTTCTTTGAGTGCTTCTTGATATTGCTCTTCTAAATCGTTGTATAATCTTCGGGTTACACATGATGAAAGTAATGCCGTGGCTATTAGGCCGAGTACGATCGTTCTAAGATTCATTTTTTAGCTTTTGCGTTTTATATTGCCTTTATTATTTTATAACTACTGAAATAGGACAGTGGTCAGAGTGTACAACGTCAGCTAATATTGACGCAGATTGGATGCGATCTCTTAGCGTTTCTGTTACGAGGTTATAATCTATTCGCCATCCCTTGTTGTTGTTTCGTGCATTTGCTCTATAGGTCCACCAACTGTAATTGTGTGGTTCCTTGTTAAACATTCTAAAGCTATCGATGAACCCATTGTTGATAAACTTGTCTAACCATGCTCTTTCTTCTGGCAAGAATCCTGATACTTTAGCATTGCGAACTGGATCGTGAATATCAATAGCTTGGTGACATATATTGTAATCTCCACAGATAACGAGATTAGGTACGTCTTTCTTAAGTTCTGTTATATAAGTGAAAAAATCATCCATATATTGATACTTAAAGTCTAAACGATCAATGTTTGATGCTGAGGGTAGATATAAAGACATCACTGAAATATCGTCAAAATCAACTCTTACATTTCTTCCTTCAAAGTCCATATAATCTTTTCCCGTCCCATATACTACATTGTTTGGTTTGTGTTTACTCAATATGGCTACACCACTATAGCCTGCTTTATTTGCTGAAAAGTAATATTGGTATGGATACCCTGCAGCAGCTAAGTCCTCTACTGGAATCTGGTCTTCTTTCGCTTTAGTTTCTTGTAAGCAAATGACATCTGCATTTTCTTCTTGTATCCAATCAATGAATCCTTTTTTGATTGCTGCACGTATTCCATTTACGTTATATGATATTATCTTCATTTTAAATTGTTTTAATAGCCCAAAAATAGAAAAATTATAAGTTTATGCTATATTACTTATGTATGTTTTAATCAGTTATTTAGGTTTTTTTTAAATGGTTTTGGAGTAAAAATCAGCTACTTATGTTGAAATAAAAGAGATTGCCTAAATATTTTAGTATATTTGTATTATTAATTATGATTATTAAATGGGGTTAGTAACAGCTAAAGAAGTAGCTAAGGCAATTAATGTTGACAAATACGGTGTTTTTGGCACATTGACTGGTTGGATGTTGATGAAAACGCTTAAGATTACTACATTAAATAAGATCTACAATAAGAATAAGCATCTTAACGATTTAGAGTTCCTAAATGCTATTTTAGAAGAGTTTCAAATTGATTTTGAGATAGATCCAGAAGAATTAAAGAGACTGCCAAAAAAAGGTCCTTATATTACTATTTCTAACCATCCTCTTGGTGGCATAGACGGTATTCTGTTGCTTAAATTGATGATGGAACACGATCCTGATTTTAAGATTATTGCTAATTTTTTACTTCACAGGATAGAGCCTCTTAAGCCTTTCATTATGCCTGTTAATCCTTTTGAGAATAACAAGGATGCGAAGTCTAGTGTGATAGGTCTTAAAGATACACTTCGCCATCTAAGTGATGGAAAACCCTTAGGGATTTTTCCTGCTGGAGAAGTGTCTACCTATAAGGATGGTAAATTAGTTGTTGATAAACCTTGGGAGGAAGGGGCAATTAAGCTGATTAAGAAAGCTAATGTTCCTGTCGTTCCTATTTATTTTCACGCACAAAATAGTAAGTTGTTTTATTTTTTATCTAAGATAAATCCAACTTTGCGTACCGCTAAACTTCCTTCAGAATTGTTGACTCAGAAGAATCGTACAATCAAGATACGCATAGGTCGTCCAATTTCAGTTGAAGAACAAAATGAGCATTATGATTTATCAGATTATGGTAACTTTTTGAGGTTTAAAACTTATTTGTTGTCTAATGCTTATAAAGGTGATATCAATCGTTGGATTAAGGTACCTTCCTTTAATTTTAAGTTGCCGAAAACGGTAAAAGAAATTGCATCTCCATCTTCGAATGATACTATTAAGTCTGAAATCGAAGCACTTCGAGAAGGTGATTTCCGTTTACTTCAGTCTAAGAATTATGAGGTTTTCTTGTGTAAGTCAGATAAGATACCGACAATTATGCGTGAGATAGGTCGCTTAAGAGAGATTACTTTTAGAGAAGTAGGAGAGGGAACAAATAATTCAACCGACATTGACCAATACGACTCCTATTATCACCATATGTTCTTGTGGGACTCAGAAGCTGAGCAACTCTGTGGAGCTTATCGTATGGGATTAGGATCTGAGATTTACAAGAAACACGGTATTAACGGTTTTTACTTGAACGAATTATTTCGTTTTGAGTCTGAATTGTATCCAATGATGGCTCAATCTATCGAAATGGGGCGTGCTTTTATTATTAAGGAGTACCAACAAAAGCCTATGCCGCTGTTCTTACTTTGGAAAGGGATTGTGCATACAACGCTGAGATACCCTGAACACAAGTATTTAATAGGAGGTGTGAGTATTAGTAATCAGTTTTCCGATTTTTCTAAATCGTTGATGATTGAGTTTATGAGATCTCACTATTTTGATCCTTTCATTGCTCAGTATGTTACTCCTAAAATGGAGTATAAGGTCAATCTAAAGGAATCTGATCGCGATTTAATTTTTAATGAGACAGATTCAGATCTGAATAAATTTGATAAAGTTATTGAGGATATTGAACCTGGTAAGTTGAGAGTACCTGTTTTGATTAAAAAGTATATTAAGCAAAATGCAAAGGTAATTGCTTTTAACGTTGATCCTTTGTTTAATAATGCTATTGATGGTCTGATGTATATTAAGATTGCCGATCTACCTGAAAGTACTGTTAAACCTGTAATGGAAGAGTTTGAGGCAGAACTTGAACGCAAGATTCAAGAGGAAAATCAACAAAGAGAAAGAGAGAAGAGTATTTAATCTTTATATATTTAATTTCAACAGAAAGGGCTTAGTGTACACTAAGCCCTTTTTTATTGTATCGTGAAAAGCACAATTACAGTTTTTTGATTTTATCTATAATTACTTGTGCTAGTTTTTCTTTACTCTCGATTGTCCATCCAGCAATATGTGGCGATAAAAGTACATTTTTAGCTTGTATTAAGTATTGCATTGGTTCTGGTAAGCTGTTCTCTGTGAACATATTTTCAAAACTTGATTTCTCATACTCTAATACATCTAATGCTGCACCTAATACTTTTTTTTCTTTTAATGCTTCAACTAAGTCTGCTGTATTAACAGCTTTACCTCTTGCTGTATTTATCAACCAAAAGGGCTTCTTGCAATTCTCTATAAAAGCTTTGTTTACTAAGTTAATTGTTTGTGGAGTTTGGGGCGTATGTAAACTAATAATATCAGCTTCTTCTTGTAACTCATGAAGAGAAACTTGTTTGGCAAATTGATTTTCTAAATTGTCTTTTATATCATAGAAAATTACCTTACAATCAAAACCTTGTAGGCGTTTTGCAAATGCATTACCCATGTTGCCATAACCTATCAGACCAACAGTTTTACCCTCAATCTCTATACCTCGGTTGCCTTCTCTTATCCAAATGCCTTGTCTTACTTCTTGGTCTACTAAATTCAATTTGTTTAGTAGTGAAAGCAGCATCCCTAAGGCGTGTTCACCAACTGCTGTCCTATTTCCTTCAGGAGCTGCAATAAGCTTTACACCTTTTTGTATGGCGTAATCACAATTTATATTCTCTAACCCTGCACCAACGCGACCTATAAATTTTAAATTTGTCGCCAAATCTAAGAATTGGCGATCGATTTTAAATCGACTGCGAATAATAATGCCTTCATATTGATGGATACTTTGCTCAATTATTTCTTTAGAAGTGGTATAATCTTCTACATTTTCATATCCCAGTAATGAAAGCTCTCTTATCATTAAGGGATGATTGCTGTCAATATGAAGTACTTTTCTTGTTTGCATATTACTTTTTAGTTTTTCGTTAGAATCCTAATATTACTTTCGCAATAGAGAAGTAAATTAAGATTCCAAATATGTCATTACTGGTAGTAATAAAAGGCCCTGTTGCTAATGCTGGGTCAATACCGTATTTGTTTAAGAAAATTGGAACGAAGGTTCCTATTAAACTGGCTATAATGATCACGCTGATTAATGCGATAGAAACGGTTATACCTATAATATAATCGACTCCTAATAGGAAGTGACTTCCCAACATCATTAAAATAGCCAAGAGAAATCCATTTAGTAAGCTTAAGGTAACTTCTTTTAATAGGCGTTTCCAGATTGATCCAGTGATAGAATTATTTGCAAGACCTTGTACGATGATGGCTGAAGATTGTACACCTACATTTCCTGCCATAGCGGCAATTAACGGTGTGAAAAAAAAGAGTACTCCAAATTTTTCCATTGCTCCTTCAAAGCTTCTTGAAACATTTACAGCGACAAATCCCCCAATCATCGCCAAAACTAACCATGGCAATCGTGCGCGAGTTAACATTAGAATACTGTCATTGGCCTCAACGTCTTGCGAAATACCCGCTGCTAATTGGTAGTCTTTATCTGCTTCTTCTTTGATGACGTCTACAATGTCATCAATTGTAATTCTACCTACAAGTCTTCCCATCTCATCTACTACAGGGATAGCTTCTAAGTCATATTTTTGCATTATACGAGCTACTTCTACATCTTTGGTATCTACTTTCACATAATCAACATTGCGTATATATACATCGCTAATATGTGTTGTAGTGGATGTCGTAAGTAAATCTTTTAGGGATAAACGCCCTTTTAATCTGCTCTCATCGTCAATAACGTATATAGAGTGAACTCTTGATACATGCTCAGCTTGCTTGCGCATTTCTTTTACACAAGTAAGTACGGACCAATTCTCATTGACAGAGACAAATTCTTTAGCCATTAATCCCCCTGCTGTATCCTCGTCGTATCGCAGTAACTCGACGATGTCTTTTGCATGTTCTAAATCTTCTAATTCAGAGAGAACTTCTTCCTTCTTACCCTCAGGTAACTCTGATATAATATCTGCAGCGTCATCTGTATCTAATTCGTCTAATTCTTCTGCAATTTCTTTTGGTGAAAGACCTTTAAGAATCTTTTCCCTTATATCTTCGTCTAATTCTAATAGAATCTCCGCTGTAATTTCACTATCAAGTATGTCAAATATATAAGAGGCCTCGTCGTTCGAAAGCTCATTCATTATCTCAGCAATATCCGCATAGTGCAAATCTTGTAAAATAACTAATAGTTCTTTTTCATCTTTTTTTGCGATTAACTCCTCAATTAACTCGATAGATTCTTTACAGATTTTGAACTCCATTTGCTTCTATTGTTTTAGTAATGTTGATAAACTCTTCAAAACCTAATTGTTCAGGTCTTAAGTTAAATATTTCTTGTTCTCTAATTTCTTCTGGTAGTTGAAAGCTTTTTAAACTGTTTCGCAAGGTTTTTCGACGTTGATTAAAAGCTGTTTTTACTACGTTAAAGAAAAGTCTTTCGCTACATGGTAGAGCATAGTTTTCTTTTCTTCGCATTCTCATTACACCTGATTTTACTTTTGGTGGTGGATTGAATACGTGTTCTGAAACTGTAAATAGATATTCTGTTTCGTAAAATGCTTGTGTAAGAACAGAAAGTATACCATAGGTTTTACTTCCTTTTTTTTCGCATATACGCTCAGCTACTTCTTTTTGAAACATTCCTGAGAACTCAGGTACATAGTCTTTTAGTTCTAATACTCGGAAGACAATTTGACTTGATATATTATAAGGGAAGTTTCCAATTACTGCAAAAGGCTCTTGATTGAACGCTCTTACAATATCAAACTTTAGAAAATCTTGTCCAAAAATATGGTCGTGTAGCTTCTCATAGTGCAAATTTAGGTAATCTACTGACTCGGTATCAATTTCGACAACGAATGTCTCAATAGGCTTGTCCAAGATATATTTAGTTAGTACTCCCATACCTGGCCCTATTTCCAACACCTTCTTATACCCATCTAATGATAGAGTATCTGCGATGCGCTTTGCTACACTTTCATCAGTTAAAAAATGCTGACCTAAGTGTTTTTTAGCTCTTACTTTCTCCATTGTTGTCTTTTTAATATTCTCGTACTAGTTCTAATTCTGTTTTAAATGTAAGCATGAGCTCGCCAAATAATTTCTTTGCTTCGCTTTCAAAACGATCAAAATCTTCTTTATAAAATTGTTGTAACAATTCCTTGCTCTTAGTTTCAAATTGAACTGAGTACGTGATTCCACCCATGTCTTCTTCTACTAATACTTTTACCATTCTGGCTTTATCAAATTTTTTTGTTGCTAGAATCCCTGGTATATAAGCGTTCTCCATCCATTTTATCCACATTTCATGAGCACTTTCATGTATGTTGATTGTGATATTGTAAATAATCATTGTAGTTTTCTTTATAAGAAGTTATAATCGTTTGAGTTGTGCAAAGATAAAAAAAGCACCAAAGTCTTTGTAAGGGATTTGGTGCTTGATATTTTATTTGTATTCAATGTAAATATTAGTCTATAATATCAAATCCTGTATAAGGTCTTAAAACCTCAGGGATTACAATTCCTTCAGGAGTTTGGTAGTTTTCTAAGATTCCAGCTAAAACACGTGGTAATGCCAACGAACTTCCATTTAAGGTATGAGCTAATTGGTTTTTTCCATCGCTATCTTTAAAGCGTAGTTTAAGTCTGTTAGCTTGGAATGTCTCAAAGTTAGATACTGAACTAATCTCTAACCATCTATCTTGAGCGGTTGAGAATACCTCAAAGTCATAAGTAAGGGCAGAAGTGAATCCCATATCTCCTCCACATAATCTCAAGATTCTGTAAGGTAATTTTAATTCGTTTAAGATTCCTTTTACATGTTCTACCATTCCATCTAACGCTTGATATGAATTATCTGGATGCTCTATGCGTACAATTTCTACTTTGTCAAATTGGTGAAGGCGGTTAAGACCTCTTACATGCGCTCCATATGATCCTGCTTCTCTACGGAAACATGGAGTGTAAGCAGTACACTTAATTGGCAATTCACTTTCTTGTAAGATTACATCTCTGAAGATATTTGTAACAGGAACTTCTGCTGTAGGAATTAAATATAAATCATCTACAGTGCAATGGTACATTTGGCCTTCTTTATCAGGTAATTGTCCTGTTCCATACCCTGATGCCTCATTAATTAAATGAGGTACTTGGTATTCTTTGTATCCTGCTTCTGTATTCTTGTCTAAGAAATAAGAAATTAGAGCTCTTTGTAATCGTGCTCCTTTACCTTTATATACTGGAAAACCTGCTCCCGTGATTTTATTACCTAATTCAAAATCAATAATATCGTATTTTTTTGCTAATTCCCAGTGTGGTAATGCTCCTTCATGTAAGCTTGGCACTTCACCTGCTTCAAATACGTTTAAGTTATCATCTGCATCTTTTCCTGCTGGTACTATATCGTTTGGTACATTCGGGATAGTATAAAGTTTTTCAGTCAACTCAGCAGAAATTGCGTTTAATTGCTCTGTAAGTTGTTTGCTCTGATCGCGTAAGTTTGATGTTTTTTCTTTGATAAGTTCTGCTTTTGCTTTCTCACCATTCTTCATTAACTCACCAATACTTTTGGATAGCTTGTTAGATTCTGCTAATACATTGTCTAATTCCACCTGTGTGCTTCTTCTTTTCTCGTCCAAAGCCAACACTTCCTCTAGCAACGCCGTAACATCAAGATTTCTCTTTGCTAATCCTTTAGCTACTTGCTCTTGATTTTCTCTAATAAAAGCTATCTGTAACATATCTATTATAATTAATTAATAGAGCAAATTTAGAAAATACTTTTCTATTAGTAGCTTTTTTGTCTAATTGTCTTACTATTTTTATGTGTTTTGTTGCTATTGACCCTTTTTATTG